>JBDTZX010000443.1:0-3505 GCA_040004895.1 Rhodanobacter sp.
CGGCGATCTACGGTTCGGACGCGATCTCCGGCGTGATCAATTTCATCCTGAAGAAAAAGGCCGACGGCACCACCGTCGACTACCGCATCGGTGACACCGAGCACGGCGGCGCCAGCTCGCAGCGGCTGCAGATCTCCAGCGGTTTTTCGCGGGACAAGTTCGATTCGGTGTTCGGGCTGGAATACGTCAACCAGAAACCGCTGTGGGCTTACCAGCGCAGCTTCACCGATTCGCGACTGGACTCGCCCGCCGATCCGACGCGCATCGCCGCCAGCCCGGTGTTCACGCGCATCGATGAAGACGACAACTACATCGATCCGGGCAAGGCCACCTGCGACGCGCTGTCCGCGTACGACAAGGGTTCGATCGTGTACGCGTACCGCCGCAACTACGGCAACTTCTGCGGCAGCTACAAGGACGTGGGCTACGGCACGCTGGAAAACGGACGCAAGGCGGTGAACTTCTACGGCACCGCCACCTATCACGTGAACGACAACATGGAGCTGTTCCTGGATGTGCAGGCAGCGACCTCGCACCAGGACAGCTACAACACGCCGCTGCAATGGGAAAACAGCTACCAGCTCAACGGCGACTCCAGCCCGATCCCGTTCTACAACCAGGCCACCGGCCAGGTCGAACAGTGGCAGCGCAAGTACTTCACGATCGAGGAGAACGGTGGCTTCGGTGCCGGCGAGATCCGCAACATCAACAACACGCTGTCATTGAACACCGGCATCAAGGGCAGCATTCCCGATACCGCGTGGACCTACGAGGCGACCTTCGGTCATTCGCAAAACGAACTTGAAGCCAAGGAGCCGGCGCTGGTCTCGGCCAAGGCGCAGGCGCTGTTCCTCGGCCCGTCGTTGGGCATCGATCCGGACAGCGGCTACAACATCTACAACGCACCGATCAGCCGCCTCTACACGCCGCTGACGGTGAGCGAGTTTCGCTCGATCACCCAGGACTCGATCGACCACGACAAGAGCCGGGCGGAGAACTTCAGCCTCACCACGACCAACACCGAGCTGTTCACCCTGCCCGGTGGCCAGGCCGGTTTTGCCGGCGTGCTCGAATACGGTAACCAGTACTACGGACTGAAGCCCGACCCGCTGTCTCTGGACGGCAGCTATTTCGGGCTGCACAACACCGGCGCGGTCGGCTCGCGCGATCACACCGGCGCCGGCGTGGAGTTCAGCGCGCCGGTGCTGACCTCGCTCACCCTCACCGCTGCCGGCCGCTACGACCGCTACGAATACAGCGGCACCAGCGCGGGCAAGTTCACGTATTCCTTCGGCATCGAATACCGGCCGATCGACACCCTGCTGCTGCGCGGTTCACTGGGCACGGGCTTTCGCGCACCCGACCTGTCATACCTTTACGCGGGGCTGAGCGGATCCAGTTCCGGCGGCACCGACTACTACCTGTGCCGGCGCGACGAGCCCGATACGGCGCCGGACTTCGCCAATGACTGCAGCAACGGCGACATCGGCTTCAACGGCCGCAGCCACGGCAGCACCGCACTGAAGGACGAAACCAGCAAGTCGTATACCTACGGCTTCGTCTATTCCCCGTTCCAGAACCTGGACATCAGCGCCGACTACTACCACATCAAGCTCAACAACGAAGTGGAGTATCAGAGCAGCGACACCATCCTGCGCGAGGAAGCCGACTGTCGACTTGGCCAGAACGCCGCCGGCGACCCGGTCGACATCAACTCCGCCCTTTGCCAGCAGGTGCTGACCCAGGTCGTGCGCAACTCGGCCACGGCCCCCAGCAACCCGGAGGGCGTGACCTCGGTGCTGGTGCTGCCGATCAATGCAGCGGTGGACCAGACCTCCGGCATCGATTTCGACACCCATTACCGTCTCGAGACCTCCCGTCTGGGCCGGTTCGATTTCAATCTCGGAATGACCTATGTCGCCTCGCACAAGGTGCAGCTGTTCGCGGGCGATCCCACCGTGGACGAGTTCAGGGATCTGTACGATTACGTGATCCCGCGCAGCAAGGCGAGCTATTCGGTGACCTGGACGCAAGGAAAAATCAGCGCCACCGTGCATGGCTCGCGCCTGGGCGGATTGCCCAACTACGACGGCGACACCCGGCTCGGGCCGACCTTCGTCTACAACGGCTCGTTCAACTACCGCTTCACGCCGCGTGCCTCGCTGACATTCACCGTCGACAACCTGTTCGACAAGAAGCCTGCGCCGGACAGCACCTGGACCAGCTATCCGTACTACTCGCGCAGCTGGTTCAGCCCGATCGGCCGTGCGTACTTCATCGAAGGGATTTATCGTTTCGGCGGCAGCGACGCGCAGTAGGTACGCGGCTCCACGCCATATCGCGCCATGCGGCGCGGTGGCGGATGCATGGATCGGCGCGCGATGGCGCCCGCCGATCAGGCGAACTTACACGTTGAAGCGGAAGTGCAGCACGTCGCCTTCCCTGACGAGATAGTCCTTGCCTTCCAGCCGCAGCCGCCCGGCTTCCTTGGCGCCGCCCTCGCCCCGGTACTTGATGAAGTCATCGAACGAGATCGTTTCGGCGCGAATGAAACCGCGTTCGAAATCGGTGTGGATCACGCCAGCCGCCTGCGGCGCGGTGGAGCCGCCCTTGACCTGCCAGGCGCGCACTTCCTTCTCGCCCGCGGTGAAATAGGTCTGCAGGCCGAGCAGCTTGTAACCGGCGCGGATCACCCGGTTCAGGCCAGGCTCGTCCAGGCCCATGTCCTTCAGGAACTCGTCGCGGTCGGCGTCTTCCAGCTGCGCCATTTCCTCTTCGATCGAGGCACACACCGGCACCACTTCCGCACCTTCGGCAACGGCGCGCGCGCGCACCGCATCCAGCAACGGATTGTTCTCGAAGCCGTCGTCGCTCACGTTGGCGATGTACATCAACGGCTTCAGCGTGAGCAGGAACATGTCGCGCACCAGCGCCTTCTCCTCGGCGTCGAGGCCAAGCGAGCGCGCCGAGCGGCCGTCGTTGAGCGCCGTGAACAGTTTCTGCAGCACCGGCTTCTTCGCCAGCGCTTCCTTGTCGTTCGCCTTGGCCGCACGCTCGGCTTTGTTCAGCGCCTTCTCGACCGATTCAAGGTCGGCCAGTGCCAGCTCGGTGTCGATCGTCTCGATGTCATCGATCGGATCGACCTTGCCGGCGACGTGGATCACGTCACCCTCGAAGCAGCGCACCACGTGCGCGATCGCGTCGACCTCGCGGATATGCGCGAGGAACTTGTTGCCCAAGCCCTCCCCCTTCGACGCGCCGGCGACCAGGCCCGCGATGTCGACGAACTCCATCGTGGTCGCGATGATCTTCTGCGGTTTCACGATCTCCGACAGTTGGTTCAGTCGAGGATCGGGCACCGGCACGATGCCAACGTTCGGCTCGATCGTGCAGAACGGAAAGTTCGCCGCCGCGATGCCGGCCTTGGTCAGCGCGTTGAACAGGGTGGACTTGCCGACGTTGGGCAAGCCGACGATGCCGCATTTGATACCCATGGTTTGGATCC
>JBDTZX010000193.1:0-3502 GCA_040004895.1 Rhodanobacter sp.
ACCAACTATCACGGCGAAGTCGTGCAGAAGCGCGGCGACGATGTCGACGCGGTGGTGCCGGGTCTGTTCGCGATCGGCGAGGCGGCTTGCGTGTCGGTGCATGGAGGCAACCGGCTGGGTTCCAACTCGCTGCTCGATCTTGTCGTGTTCGGTCGAGCGGTGGCGCATCGCTGCGCCGAGCTGATCCAGCCCGACACCATGCACAAGGATCTGCCGACCAACGTGCTCGATGCGACGCTGGCCCGCTTCGACGCCTTGCGCAACGCCAGGGGCAGCACGCCGACGGCGAAGATCCGGCTCGAAATGCAGCGCACGATGCAAAAGGACGCGGCGGTATTCCGCACCGGCGAGACGCTGGCCGAAGGCAAGCAGAAGATCTCCAAGGTGTTCGACATGTTCAGCGACGTCGGCGTCAGCGACCGTTCGATGGTGTGGAACTCCGACCTGATCGAGACGCTGGAGTTGTCCAACCTGCTGTCGCAGGCGGTGGCCACCATGCATTCGGCGGAGCAGCGTCCGGAAAGTCGCGGTGCGCATGCGCGCGAGGATTTCCCCGACCGCGACGACGTGAACTGGATGAAGCACACCATGGTGTTCGTCGATGACGCCGGTCAATCGCGTTTCGACTTTCGTCCGGTGCACATGAATCCGATGACCGACGAGGTCAAGGCCGTGCCGCCGGCGAAACGCGTCTACTGATTGCACCTTGTGGGCAGCTTGCAGTCGCGAGCAAACACCACGCGCATCGAATCATCGAAGGGTCCAGGACATGGCTGAATTCACGCTACCGAAGAACTCCAAAATCCAGCCGGGCAAGCACCACCCGGCCAAGGATGCGAAAAAGCCGCGTACGTTCCGCGTCTACCGCTGGTCGCCGGACGACGGCAAGAATCCGCGTATCGACACGTATGAAGTCGACCTCGCCGCGTGCGGCCCGATGGTTCTCGACGCGCTGCTGAAGATCAAGAACGAGATCGACCCCACACTCACGCTGCGCCGCTCGTGCCGCGAAGGCATCTGCGGTTCCTGCGCGATGAACATCGATGGCACCAACACGCTGGCCTGCACTCGCGCGATCGACGAATGCGCCTCGGGCGACGTGAAGATCTATCCGCTGCCGCACATGCCGGTGGTGAAGGATCTGGTGCCGGATCTCACGCACTTCTACGCGCAATTCGCCTCGATCAAGCCGTGGCTGCGCACGCAGACGCCGGCACCCGATCGCGAACGCCTGCAATCGCCGGAAGAACGCAAGAAGCTCGACGGCCTGTACGAGTGCATCCTGTGCGCGTGCTGCTCGACCAGTTGCCCGAGCTATTGGTGGAATGGCGACAAGTATCTGGGTCCGGCGATCCTGCTGCAGGCTTATCGCTGGATCGTCGACTCGCGCGACGAGGACACCGGTGCGCGCCTGGACGACCTGGAAGATCCGTTCAAGCTGTATCGCTGCCACACCATCATGAACTGCACGCGGACCTGCCCGAAGGGTTTGAATCCGGCCAAGGCCATTGCCGAAATCAAGAAGCTGATGGTGGAGCGTCGTTCGGCCTGAACGGGTCAAGGGCTCAAGTCGACGGAGTGGCGCCATGTTCAATTTGCTGTCATTGCCGCGTGTGTCATGGAGGATCAGGCTGCTTTTCGTGGTGTTTTCGGTAATCACGATCAATCTGACCGTTCAGCAATGGCCACATCGTCACGACGATCTCGCCATCGCGCGATGGATTGCCTGGTTCTTGGTCGTCACTTGCATCTTCTATCTGCCGCGCATGCTTGTGGTCGTGTTTCTTGGGCGTTTGCCTGAAGCGTACGCGGGGATGGCTGGCCGATTGAACAAGACATTGCCGCAGATCCATGCAGATATCGCACGCGAACAGAAGGAATTGCGCGACAGGTCGCGCGAACTTTGACCGACGAAACGCGAATAAAGCGTCTGCGCTGGCGCACCCGCCGCGGCACCCGCGAACTCGATGCGCTGTTCGGCGGCTGGCTGGACGAACGCTTTGCGAACGCGGACGAAGCACAACAGGAAGCCTTCGACGAGCTGCTCGACGCGCAGGACCCGGATCTGTGGGACTGGGTGATGGGACACGCGCGTCCCGAACGCAAGGACTGGCAGGCGATCATCGATGACATCCGCGCCCGCCATCGGCTTTGAGTATCGTCCGTCGCGATGGCTGCAGCGGGTGTCGATCCTCGTCGCCGCGCTGGCGATCACGGCGGTCGCCTGCTGCGCGCTGACACCGTGGCCAAAATGGCTGCTCATCACAGGCGTGCTGCTGGCGACATGGCATTCGTTGCGGCAGACCGCTACCTCGCCGGTGACCGCGGTCGGCTGCGGTGCCGGCAACGAGTGGATACTGCGCCTCGGCCACCACGAAGACGTGCCCGCCACACTGGCGTCGTTCCGCGTCCTTGCCGGCTGCGTGCTGCTGCGCCTGCGCACGGCCGGGCATGGCGTGCAGGTCGTCCTGTTGATGCCGGACAACGGCGATGCGGATATTCGTCGCCGTCTGCGCATGCGGCTGGCAACGATGCAGCCGGGTGAAGTGCTGCCACGGTCGTGAGGCGCCTGCAACTTGGCAATGTCAGCGCGGTCTCAGCGAATGACCGATAATGCCGGCTCGGGCAGCCCGCCCTGCGATTCACCAAAGCGAATCATCCATGTTCCGACCGCTCGAACTCTTCATCGGCCTGCGCTATACCCGTGCCAAACGGCGGAACCAGTTCATCTCGTTCATCTCCACGGTATCGATCGTCTGCATCGCGATCAGCGTGATCGCGCTGATCACCGTGATGTCGGTGATGAACGGCTTCGACTACCAGATGCAGTCGCGCATTCTCGGTGCGATTTCGCATGCCACCATCTCGGGCGTTGGCGAAGGCATGCAGGACTGGCCGCAGGCGCTGAAAATGGCGGAGGCGAATCCCCATGTGCTGGGCGCCGCCCCATATGTGGAAAGCGAAGCCATGCTGCTGTCGAGGCGCTCCAGCGGCGCACTGGTGCGCGGCATCGAGCCGGAGCAGGAGCCCAAGGTCGTCGAGATCGACAAGCACATGCTCGAAGGCAAGCTCGCTGATCTGACCCCGGACAGCTGGAACATCGTGCTGGGCAAGGACCTGGCCATGACGCTGGGGGTCGGTGTGGGCGACCGGATCACCATGGCGGTGCCGGAATTGCGCGCGACGCCGATGGGAGGCGTGCCACGCATGCGCAGCTTCCATGTCGTGGGCACGTTCGAACTGGGCATGGAGCAGTTCGATTCCGGTCTGGCGCTGATCAACATGAGCGATGCCGAGAAGCTCAACAGCCTCAACGGCCCCACCGGCATCCGCCTGAAACTCGATGACCTGTTCAATGCCGGGCCGGTCGCGCATGACCTTGCCGGCAAGTTCGGCCAGGTCTATCGCGTGCAGACCTGGATGGATACCAACGCCAACCTGTTTCATGCGCTGTCGATGGAAAAGATGGTGATGTTCATCATCCTGTCGCTGATCATCCTGG
>JBDTZX010000273.1:0-3487 GCA_040004895.1 Rhodanobacter sp.
CTGCATGCTGCCGAAGTAGACCTTGTTGTAGCCGAACTTCGCGTTGATGCGGTCGACCAGGGCGTCCACGTGGCCGGTGTTGCCGGCGGCGGCGAACAGTGAGCCAGTGCTCTGCGTACGCGGTACCAGCCGGGTGAGGGTGACGCTGACCGACAGCGGCGTGGCGTGTACGGGGCCGGGCAGCTGCTGCGAATCCTGCGCTCGCTGCACTCGCGCATCCCTGCCCAGCGGTAGTGGACGCAGATGGCGTCCGCTTTCCAGCGCGCGGTTGAGCATGCGCAGCAGTTCGCGGCTGTCGTCGGTAGGCGTGAAGCCGACGTCGCGCTCCCAGCGTTCGTCGTGGCCGACGAAGCGGATGCGCACGGCCAGTGCACCGCTCAGCATCTGTTCGCGGCGCATGCGCATGGCGGCTTTCACCAGCAGTTTCTTCAGCACCGCGCGGGCACCGGGTGCGCTGCGCAGTTCGGGGCCGAGCACGTGCGAGTGGCCGATCGAGCTGCGTTCGGTGGGCGCGAGTGGCAGCCATGCGCCGCGCAGCAGTCCCCACATCCGCTCGCCCTCGATACCGCCCCACGCGTGACGCAGCCGGTGCTTGTCAGCGGCAGTGAGCTGGGCGACGGTGGTGATGCCGGCCTCGTGCAGGCGCGCTTCCATCGCGCGGCCGATGCCGCACAGGTCACGCAATTCCAGCGCATGCAGCGCGTGCGGCAGGCTGGCCTGCTCGATCACGGTGAGGCCGTCGGGCTTCTTCATGTCCGAGGCGGTCTTGGCCAGGAAGTCGTTGGGCGCGATACCGATCGAGCAGCGAATCGCGCCACCGGGCGCGGCCAGCGCGACTTCATCCTTGACCTGCCGGGCGATCTGTTCGGCGATGTCGCGGCGGCGCTGGCGGCCGACCAGTTCGCAGGCTACCTCGTCGATCGAGCCGACGCGGGCGATCGGAATCGCGTGGTCGATCGCCTCGATCAGCCGGTGGTGCCAGTACACATACCGCTCCGGTCGCGCCACGCGGATCTGGATGCCCGGACACAGCCGACGCGCGTCGCGCACGCTGGTGCCGGTGCCGACTCCAAACGCTTTTGCCTCGTAGCTGGCGGCGATCAGGCTGGTGGTTTCGGCGGCCACCGGCGCCACCCCGACCGGGCGGCCGCGCAGGCTGAGGTCCTCGTGCTGTTCGACCGAGGCAAAGTAACTGTTGAAGTCGACGAACAGGCTGCGCAGGCTCATGCGGGGTCTCGCCAATGAGCGGACGGTATAGCTTGCCCGGGTCTCGCAGCGGGAGACAGTGCCGGTCGCCCGGTCGTTCATGGAATGAGCTAGGCTGGCGCCACCGTCGGGCCATGGCATGGGGAGTGCCGCGCGACGGTTTCCTTACAACGCAATGGGGGTCTTATGGGCACTTCTACGTTTGCTGCATTGGCCGGCATGGGCATGTTTGCCATGCTGATGATCTTTGTGGTGGGTATCCTGATCGGGGCGCTGGTGCTGTGCGTGGCGTTCCGGCTGGTGGTCGGCTACATGCCGTCCTATCTGCGTTCGCTCGGCGCCGTGGTGCTGACCGCGGTCGCGGTGATCATCGTGTCGGTCGTGTTGCGCATGATCATGCCGAGCGGGTTGAGCGGACTGCTTTCGCTGGTGGTGCAGGTGCTGGTCGGTGCGGCGGTGGTCAACTACATGCTGCTCGGCAAGGACGGCATGCAAATCGGTTTCGGCAAGGCCTGTCTGGTGCAGCTGGTCTATATCGTGATCGGTTTCGTCATCGCGCTGATCCTGGGGTTCCTGCTGGCCGGCGTGATCGGCGGCATGATCGCCGCGTCGCACTGACGGCATCCGGGTCGCATCGAAAAAGGGCGGATCGAATCCGCCCTTTTTTTCGCCCCTGTGCCGGCGCCGCTCAGGCCAGGCTGGTGGCGATGCCGAAGGCGATCGCCATGATCGCCGCCACCGCCATGCAGGCGCTGCCGGGGCGGATGCGGTGCGCGTCCACGCGGGGCGTGAGCCGCCACAGCAGCACGCTGCCGATCAGCATGTCGAGCACCAAGGCGATGCGCAGCAGGCCGGAATTCATCAGCGCGGCATACGGCGGATGCAGCCGGCCTTCATACGCGGCCACCAACACCACCAGCAGCACGCCGATCAGGTTCCACAGCAGGCAGGCGAGATACAACCGGTTGAACACCACGGCGGTCCTTTCGGTCCAGCGCAGCACGGACCAGCCGATCAGCGCGAAGAACAGCGCGCCGATGCTGCTGTAAAGCACCCACCAGAGCAGGCTGCTGACGAGCGTGAGCAGGGTTGTCATGGGACTTGCTTGAACCCCAGTTTGCGCAGCGTCTTGGCCATCAGCCAGGCCGGACCGATCAACAGGTAAGCGAGATCGGTGAGGAAGCTCGGCTTGCGGCCCTCGAACTTGTGCCCGATGAACTGGCCGATCCACGCGACCACGAACACGGCCAGCGCCAGCCAGCGCAGCCTGGCGGGTCCGAGCTGGTAGAGCAGCAGGTGGGTGATCATGCCCAGTACCGCGAACGTGATCAGCAATGCAACGGCGATGCGGTGCGAATGTTTCCAGTACCAGTAGAAAGACAACACCATCACCAGCACCGCCCAGGCACCCGGACGCAGGAATGAGGCCGGCACCGGAATCGTCCACAGCAGCGCGATGGCCGACCACACGATGGGTGGCACGCACAGCCAGTGGAGCAGCTGGTTGGTCGGGTTTCGATGATCGCCGCTGTAGCTGTCGAGCCAGTCCTGCATGCTGCGCATTTTGTTCTCCGGGCGAATCAATCGAGCTGGATGCCGGCCAGCCGCTGCAAGGCCTCGGCGTATTTGGCGGCGGTGCGGGCGATCACCTCGTCGGGAATCACCGGGCCCGGTGCGGTCTTGTTCCAGTCCAGCGTTTCCAGATAGTCGCGCACGAACTGCTTGTCGTAGCTGGGCGGGCTGATGCCGACGCGGTATTCGTCGGCCGGCCAGAAGCGCGAGGAATCCGGGGTCAGCATTTCGTCCATCACATACAGCGTGCCCTGCGCGTCGGTGCCGAACTCGAACTTGGTGTCGGCGATGATGATGCCGCGCTCGGCTGCATAAGCCGCAGCCCACCGGTAGATGATCAGGGTGGCGTCGCGCACCTGGCCGGCGAGCTCGGCGCCGACCGCACGGACCACCACGTCGTAACTCACGTTCTCGTCGTGATCACCCACGGCGGCCTTGGTCGACGGCGTGAAAATCGGCGACGGCAGCTGCTGTGCCTGTTGCAGTCCTGCGGGCAAGGCGATGCCGCACAGCGAACCGCTGGCCTGATAGTCCTTCCAGCCTGAACCGATCAGGTAACCGCGTGCGATCGCCTCCACCGGCACCGGCTTCAGCCGCCGCGTGACCACTGCGCGCTTCTCGTACAGCGCCAAGTCGGTGCCGGGCGGCAGCACCTCGGCCAGCGGCACGTCGAGCAGGTGGTTCGGCAGCAGGTGCGCGGTCTTGTCGA
>JBDTZX010000137.1:0-3481 GCA_040004895.1 Rhodanobacter sp.
GCATGCAGCGGCGCGCAGCACTGCGCATAGGCAAGCGGGTTGCCGCACGGGCAGGGCATCGATGCAGCGCTCGGTTTCATGCGGCGCGCGAATCATGGAGCGCGGATGCATGATCGCGGCGCTGCCAGATGCGACAGCGATTGTTGGCCGGCATCGCGACGTCGGCGATCAGTTCGAAACGCGCCGTGCCGGCCAGCGAATCGACTGCCTGGACATCGCGGATCGCCATGTGTGCGCCGCGCGCCTGCAGCCACTGGTCGAACGCGGCATTGCTCTCACTGCTGTAGCGGCCCTGATCGTTGAACGGCCCGTAGATCACCAGCACGGCGTCGTCGGTGGTGACTTCCGGCAATCGCCGGAAGAGACATTCCACCTCGGGCCACGCCATGATGTGCAGCGTATTGGCGCTGAACACCGCATCGAATCGCATGTCTGGCCAGACACCGTTGACGTCCAGTTCCAGCGGGGGCGGCGTGTTCGGCAGCCGCGCCTCGTCGAGCCAGGCTCGGATGCCCGGCAGACTTGCCAGTCGATCGGCACTTTGCCAGATCAGCTGTGGCAGCGCTGCAGCGAAATGCACCGCGTGTTCGCCAGTGCCGCTGCCGATTTCCAGCACGCGTCGACGATCGGCAAAGTGCTCGTGCAGTACGGCGAGGATCGAGTCGCGATTGCGCTCACACGACGGCGAGTGGGGTTTGCTGCTCATGATCATGATGGCGGGCGCTGATTGTTGTCCGCGTCACAGGCGACCGCCGCGGGGCGGATCATCGGTTGCAGGCCGGCGGCGGCGCGCACGGTTGTCTGCGTGAGGCCGGAATGCGCATCGGTGAGCAGGCCACGTCGGCCAATCCCGGCGAAACCTCCGCCGTGGCCAAGGTAACGTGGTCCGGACCACGAGAGCCGAGGTCAAGGCCTCGGCGATCCTGTTCCCGATCAGACCGGATGTCCGCGCAGCACGCGGGCCGGCAGCATCAGCAGGGCGCCAAGGAGGGCGAACACCGCGCCTACCGTGATGCCGACCAGTCGCAGCGGCAACAACAGCAGCCACACGATGGGATACAGCACCAGCGCCAGCAGCGCGAGCGGCCAGCAGAACACCAGCAGCAGCAACCAGAGCAGAAAACCAGCCATCGACGGGACCTCGCGGTGAATGACGGATCCATTTTAGCGCGCGATCCGGCGGTCCGCGTCCATGACTCAAGCCACCCCTGTCCCCGCCCCGGTCGATACCCCGCTCAGCCCGGCGGGCTCGATCCGGATCAGCAGCGCCACGGCGCCGTCGTGCAGGATCATCTTCTGGCCCGAGGGTGCTGGATCTTCCGGCCGCCACGCGTCACCTTGATGCAGGACACCATCGCGGGTGTGGATGCTGCCTCGCGCGCAATAAACGAGTGCCATCGCGGCATCGACCGGTCGCGCTCCCGCGGTGCGCCACACCTGCACTTCGCCGCGCAGTCGCGCGCGTCGCAGCATCAAGTTGAAGTCGCGGGTCGCCCCGCCGGACAAGGTCACCGCGACATGGGCCTCGCCCGGGAAAGCGAACGGTTCGAACGGGCGAACCAGTTCATGAACCTGCTCCCCGTCCATCGTCATGCGAAAGCCGGCGCCATCGAGCAGCACGATCTGCCGGTCGATACCGGGAAAAACGGAAAACGGCGCCGCGCTGTCGACCTCGGCAATGCTGACCCGCCACAGAAAGTCGTCGCTGCCGGCATCGGCAGGATGGACGGCTATTTCACGCGTGCTGCCGAGTCCGTTCTTCCACGGCTGCGCGGGGCAATCGTGCAGCCGGATGATCACGCGGTTCGCTCGATGATGCGCTGGAACGGCGGCAGCGCCTTGAGCATGCCGCTGCCGTAACGCTTGGTGACGACACGTCGATCCAGCAGCACGATGCGGCCGCGATCGGTTTCGTTGCGGATCAGCCGGCCGCAGTACTGGGTCAGCAGACGCGTTGCCTCGGGGATGCTCACTTCGATGAACGGATTGCGCCCGCGCGATTCCAGCCATTCGGCATAGGTCGCGCCGACCGGATCGGTCGGCACCGCGAACGGCAGCTGGGTGATCACCACCGTTTCGCACAGCTTGCCGGGCAGGTCGAGCCCCTCGCCGAACGAAGCCAGTCCGAACAACGTGCTGCCCTTGCCCGCCTCGATCGCCGCGCAGTGTTCCGCGATGAGTTGTGACTTGCCCAGCGAGCCCTGCGCACGCACTTTGCGTACCTGGGCGATCGGCAGCTTCTGCAGCACGCGCTCGAGCTTCACACGGGAGGTGAACAACACCAGGTTGCCGGCGTCCCAGTCGAGGTTGGCAGCCAGCCATTCACTGATTTCCTCGGCGTGCGCTTCACGCGCGTCCGGCAGCGTGCGCATCGCCGGCACTTCGAAGCGTGCCTGCGCGGCGAGGTCGAACGGCGAGGGCAGGCTCAGCGTCACGGCCTCGTCGGGCAGGCCCACCGCATCGGCGAAGCCGCGGAAATTGCCCCCCGCGCTGAGCGTGGCCGAGGTCATCACGACTCCGCTGGCGTTGCCCCACAGTACGTGGCGCAGCAGCTCGCCGGCGGATACCGCCGAGGCATGGCAGACCAGTTGCTGATCGCCGCCCAGCGTGACCCAGCGCGCCAGCGGCGGGGTGTCCTCGGCATCGTCGCTGGACCAGGCACTCCAGGTGCCGGCCTGCTTGCCGATACGCTCGAGCGCGATGCCGAGCTCGCGCGACAATGCTTCCTGGGTGGGTCCGCCATCGGTCATTTCCACCACCGCCCGACGGACCGCGGTGAGCCAGCGCTGCACCTCGCCGGTGAGCCGGCTGAGTCCGCGCGCATGTTCCACCCACGGTTGCGGCAGCTGGCCGAGCGAGCCGCGGTACATCGGTTCGGTCTGTGCCGGATCGGGCAGCCAGCCGAGGCGGATGTCCTTTTCCAGCTCTTCCAGCGTGTTGCTGAGCTCCTGCAGCTTCGCATCGCCGCGATCGAGACTGAGCTTGCCCAGGGTTTCCTTGTCAGTGAGCGAATAGGCGGCATGCACCTGTCGGCCGAGCCGGCTCAGCTGGCGCACGCTGGCATTCATGTAGACCTCGCCAGCGCCACGGTCGATCGCCTTGGCGGCCAGATGATGGCCCTCGTCGAAGATGTACAGCGTCTCGTCCGGCCGCGGCAGGATCACGCCGCCCCAGCCCTCGTCGTCCCCGGGCATGGTGAGATCGGCCAGCACCAGATCCTGGTTTGCCACGATGATCTCGGCGTCGTCCACCGCGCGGCGTGCGGCGAAGAACGGACAGATCATGAAGTGGGCGCACTTACGGCCGGTGCAGCCGCCGGCGCTGGTGGTCACCATCGGACGCAACAGGTCGCTGACCGACTCCGGTGCGCTGTCCATGTCGCCATTCCATTCGTTGTGGTCGAACGCAGCGCTCAGTTTCGCCAAGGCGTGCTTGTCGCGCGGCTGCGGCGGTTTGACCCAGATGGCGAGGTCCGAATCGA
>JBDTZX010000254.1:0-11750 GCA_040004895.1 Rhodanobacter sp.
CGGTCGGGTCGGCCGTGCCGGCATCGACCGGCCGACCCGCTGCGACCGCCTGCAGGATGCGTTCGAGACGATCGATGTTGTCGTCCCAGCGGAAGCCCCGCGCGTGGGCGGCGATGCGTGGGTGGTCCCAGTCGCGCGCGCTCGCCTCGAGCAACGCGGCTTCCAGCGCCGGCTGATCCTGCACCGGCACCAGGATGCCGGCATACTCCGGCAGCACTTCGGGAATGCCGCCAACGCGCGTGGCGACTACCGGCGTGCCGCAGGCCATCGCCTCCAGCACCACGTTCGGCACCCCTTCGTTGTGGCTGGGCAGACACAGCAGGTCGGCGGCACGGAACCAGTCGCCGAGCGATTCATGCGCTACCGCACCGATCAGCGTGACGCGCTCCGCGCAACCCGACGTCGCGGCACGTTCCAGCAGTTCCGCACGGCTGGCGCCGGAACCCACGAAGACCAGCCGCGCATCAGGCTGCGCCGCCAGCAGCGCAGGAAACGCTTTCAGCAGATCGACGCAACCCTTGCTTGATTTGAGATTGCCGACATACAGCAGCAACGGTGCGCCGGCGTGCAGGCCAAGGCGTGTGCGCGCCTCGCCTTTCACGCCGGGTGCGAACCGCTCGCTGTCGACGCCGTTGTAGATGGTGTGCACGCGCGCGGGATCCGCACCGATCGCCACGGCCTTGTCCGCCAGCGCGCGACTCACCGCCACCACCGCGCCGGCCGGACGCAACGCGCTGCGGATCTGCGCGCGACGCAGCGGAAAGTTCGCCTGCACATTCAGATCGCTGCCATGCACCTTGACGACATAGGGGATGCCAAGGCGTCGTGCCAGCCAGCCCGCCGCCACCGCATCGGGGTACGCCCAGCTCAGCAGCAGCACGTCGTAACCGGAGCTGCGCAGTTTCTTCCAGCGTTGCAGCAGCAGCGAAACCGCCCAGGTGAGCGGATGCAGCGATCGCCCGAAGCGCGGCGGGTAGACGAACACGAAATGATCGGTACGCAAATTTGGCACGTTCACTTCACCGCGCACGCCTCCCAGCCGCTCGCGGAAGTCCACCGCCGTCAGCACCTCGACGTCATGCCGCTGTCCCAGGCGCTCGAACTGCTGGCGATTGAACGCGCCGCGCAACGGATCCCACGGCGTCGGAAAGAGATTGGTGAGGACCAGTATCTTCAGGCGCATCGTCAATCCGCCGGACTCTGATAGAGATCGGCGTAACGCGCCGCCATCGTCTCCAGCGAACCGGACTGTTCGACCCATGCGCGCGCCGCGTGGCCGAGACTGGCTGCCACTTCGGGTTGCTGCACCAGCGCCAGCAGCGCCTCGGCCAGTGCGGCGGCATCGCGTGCCTTCACCAGTTTGCCGGTCACGCCGTCATGGACGATCTCGCCGTTGCCGCCGACATCCGTGGCGACGATCGGCAACGCCACCGCCGAAGCCTCCAGCAGCGCCATGGAATAGCCCTCGCTGATCGAGGACAACGCGAAGATATCGAAACCCTGCAGCAGTTCGGGTACGTCGTCGCGGTCGCCGAGAAAATGCACGCTCGCGGCGACGTTCTCGTCGACGGCACATTGCTGCAGCTGGCTGCGCAGCTCGCCGTCACCCACCAGCACCAGCACGGTGTCGGCGCGCTGCTCGTGCACCAGGCGAAACGCACGGATCAGATTCGCCTGATCCTTGGCCCAGTTGAGCCGGCCGACAGTGCCGATCACCCGTGCCTGCGCTGGAGCACCCAGCAGGTCGAGCAACCGTTCGCGCAGCGGGAACGACGCCAGCTGGAAGGCATCCACGCGGATGCCGTTCGGCACGACCCGCGCTTTTCCCGACGGCAGCATGCCCATCTCTACCGCACCCCACCGGGCCGCTTCGCACACGGTGACGACGATGTCGGTAAGCGCCAGCGAACGGCGGAACAGCCACTCGCGCCGACCCGAACGCTGATTGCCGCCCATGCCATGCCGCGTGTTGAGGACGCGACGCAGACCGAGTCCGACGCTGGCCAGCACTGCCTGGTAATGCGCCACCGCGTTGTGCGTATGCAGAACCTCGGTGGCGTGACCGCGAATCCAGTGTCGGGCCCTGCGCAACGCCCGCAGGTCGAGCGAGGGCCGTTTTTCGCAGGCACGAACCGGCACGCCCAGCGCAACCAGCTCATGTGCCAGTGTGCCGGATGCATACAGGCACACCACCTGCACGCGATGTCCCTGTGCATGCTGGATCCCGGCCAGCTCGATGACCATGCGCTCGAGCCCGCCGCGATTCAGGTTTTCGACAAAATGAGTGATGTTCACGGCGGCAGTTCGGAGACCGTGACGCGTCGCTTGCCGGTCGCGGTCAGCGGAATGTCGTCAACGAAATGGCATTGCAGGTCGATGCTGTCGCCAAGTACCTTGCCGACTTCGCGGCGGATATAGGCCAGCGAGTCGTCGTTGAAATCCGCGCCACGCACGATCGACAGGTCGAGCCGGTCGAGCTGGCGCTGGACCAGCTGGAAGCGCTCCAGGCCGGGCACGTCTTTCAGCATGTGCGGAAAGAATTCACCGGGCAGGATGTGTCCGTCCGGTGTGCGGATCGCGTCGAGCACGCGGCCGTCGATGCGCCGAAGCAAAGGCAGTCCGCGCCCGCAGCTGCAGCGTTCGCTTGACGATGTCGCCATGTCGCCGTTGATGTAGCGGATGAACGGCATGCCGTAGTTGAAGAGGTCGGTGATCACGATCTCGCCGCTGGCAGTGTCGACCGGCGCATGGGCTGGTTTGCGCAGTTCGACCAGCAGGTGATCGTCATTCACATGCAAGCCGTCGCGCTTTTCGCATTCGGCCGCGATCAGCATGAATTCGCGGCAGCCGTACGTGTTGAACGCCGGGCAGCCGAAGGCTTCCTCGATGATCTTGCGCTGGAATTCATGCAGCGCCTCGGCCGCGCCGATGATCGATTGCGGCCGCCAGATCTTTCTTCCCGTGGCGATCAGCCACTGCGCCAGCCGCACCAGCGGACCGACATAACCGACGATGATCTCCGGGCGGTAACGATCGATGGCATCGGCGTAGTCGGCGATGTTCGCTTCGCTCATGTGGAAACTGTTCTGCATGTTGCGTGCGAACAGCGTGTTGTACAGATGGTCTTTCCGCTGCTGCGCACGCGTGGGCTCGCCCACCGAACCGCCCCACAGGTACAGCGTGCGCCGCCCCATCCGCGAACCGGCCCACTCGTAGCCACGCCACATCACCGCGATGCGGCGGTCGTTGCTTTCGCGTGTGTAACCGAACCGCATCGGCTCGCCGGTCGAACCACCGGTGGCCTTGTAGTAGAGATGATCGCGCAGGCTGCTTGCCTTGAGCTCCTCGAAATGATGACGGATGTCGGCCTTGGTCAGTACCGGCAGTTTCGCGTAGTCGTCGAGATTGCGGATGTCCGCAGGCGTGACGCCGAGTTCCTTCCAGCGGCGCTGATAGAACGGCACTTCGCGATGACAATGCTCGAGCAGGCGTTTCAGGCGATCCCATTGCAGCGCCGCAATCCGTTCCGGCGACAGCCACTGGTCGCGTCGATAGTCCGCGAGATAGGCCAAGGTCTTCCGCCGGCGCAGCACGGTCTCGTAGGCGGGAAACAACACGTGGCGAAACAGTGTCTCGTAGACTGCCGTCATGAAAATGCCCCCGCGCGATGGCCGGCCCAGGCGAGCAGCCGACCCAGCACAGCCGGACGCCCGCCGACGAAGCGCGCGTGCAGGCCCTGCAGCTGTTCGATATCGTCGCCGCTCCAGCATTTCAGCAACAGTGTCATCAGCAGATACACCGCAGTGACGATCACGCCGCCGACCAGCAGTGTCCAGATCGGCGCAAGATGCAGGGCGAAGACTGGCATGGCGGCCAGCGAAGCGATCGCCGCCGCGCCGACGATCGACGCCAGCCGTATCCATTGCAGCCGCGTCCCGCTGACACGCATGCCGATGCTGACGTAGGTGGTCGAGCTGATCATGGTGATGGCAAGAATCGCGGCCACCGCGCCGTACAGCCCGAAGTTACGCACCAGAATCAGGTCGAGGGTGATCTTCAGCACGCCGAAGATGACCGTGAGCAGCAGTACCGTGTGCTGCCGGTCAGCGCTTATCAACAGGCTGCTCGCGCCCTGCGTGCTGGTGCTGACGCCACTGGAAAAGATCACCAGCGCGAATACCGGTGCCGCAGCCGCATAGGCGCTTCCATACAGCAGCGCAATGATCGGAACGGCGAAACAGATGCCGAAGGCCACCACCGGTGCGGACAGCAGCATGAGATAGCTGGTGGCCGCGACGAACCGTCGTCCGGCAATTTCGCGACCTTCGCTCAGCGCCTTCGCCATCATCGGCAGCAGCACGGCTCCGAACACCCCGGGCACCAGCAGGATCACCCCGGTCGCAAGCTGGTAGGCGACCTTGAAGTAGCCGGCCGCGGCCGGCGTGGCGAAGAGATTCAGAAACAGGATCTCGACGTCGCTGGCAATCAGGAAGCTCAGGATGATGGTGGCCGAAACGATGCGCAGATGACGCCGCATGCGCTTGAGCAGGTCGTCGGGCAGCACACCGCCCCGCGCCAGTGGCGACACCAGTCGGGCGACCTGGAAGTGCGACGCCAGCAGAAACATCAGGCTGGAAATCGCGTAGACGATCACGAACCATTCCAGGGGCGCGTGCAGAAGCATGGCCGCGACCACCATCAGCAGGTTCAGCGGCGAGGCGATCATGGATATCCTGGCGGTCGCATCGAACGCCTCGAATCCTTTTGCGATCGCGATGTTGAACATGTACGGCGCGCGCATGCCCACGGCCGCCACCAGCAGGACGAACTCCAGCAGGTTCAGGTCCGCCGCCAGCCGATGGCCTGCGAAGAAGAAGAGTATCGCGCCGCCGCCAAGCACCAGTGCCATGTGCCAGCGCTGTACCTTGCGGAAATGCACCAGCGCGGGAACGATCAGGTCCTCGCGTTGTACGCCGCGCAGTTCCGCCACGAACTTGATCACGCCGGTGGTGACACCCGAGTTGGTGGCGACCACGCCGATCGCGGCGAACCAGATGAACAGGCTGTAGATGCCGTAGTGCTGCGGACCCAGATGCCGCGCGATCAGGATCGCCGCGACCATGCCGAGGAAGTACTCGGTATAGATGCCGACCGAGGAAAACAGTGTGTTGCGCAGCGCGTGTGTGCGGGTCGTCATGAGGTATGCAGCAAGATGGTGACCACGATGAAAAGGATGACGATTGCCGCCAGCGAAATGGGGATCCAGCGCCACCAGCCACTGGCCAGACTGAGCACCGGCAGCCCTGGATAGCGTTTGCGCGCGCCGACGTAGTAGCCGACCACGATCGCCGCCATCAGGTACATCACGATCATGTAGCTGCGGCTGAGAAAGAATGCCGCGGCGAACATCCCGCAGAGCGAAAGCAGCAGTGTCATGGCGATCTTGCGTTCCATCAGCCAGTCCGCCGTCAGATCGCCCTCTTCGCTGATCAGCGTGGGCTTGTAGCGGAGTGCGGCAATCGCCATCCAGAAACCGTAGCCGACGAATGCCAGCCACAGCGTGAAACCGACAAACCCTGTTTCGGCCAGCACCAGGACAAACGAGTTGTGCGCGGTCAGGTAGTTGTAGTCGGTGAAATTGCCCGCTCCCACACCGAATACCGGATGCGAGGTGAACATGTGCAGGCCTTCGTACCAGGCATCCACGCGGCCGGAGGCGGACTCTTCGTCGGCATCCAGTTCCTGCATCCGCGATGACAGCAACTGCATGACGATCAGGCCGACACTGCTCAACACCCCGGCGGTCAGCATGCCGCGTCGATGCCAGACATAGATGCCGGCCACCACCAGCACCGCGAGCAGCGCACCGCGCGAGTTGGTCAGATAGATGCCGTAAAGCAGCAGTCCGGCCCCGGCCAGCCAGAATATCCGTCGCAGGAATCCGCCGCGACCGGAAAGGAAGAACGCCATCGGCAACGCCGTGACGAACAGCAGGCCCAGATCGTTCGGATCACTGAAGATGCCGACATACTGGATGCGCCCGTCCTCGACCATGCCCATGCCGGTCCAGCCGACACCGTGCTGCTTCTGATCGATGCCATGCAGCGCCAGCACCATCGAGCAAAGTGCAAACACCGCGAAGGTGATGGTGACGCGGTCCCTGCTCTGCGACACCGCCGTGGCGAGCACGAAGAACGCGATCACACCCGGGCCGAAGGACGCCAGTACCTCCAGCGCCCCGCCCGTCCAGTGATTGACCACTTCGGAGAACATCAGCACCAGCGTGAAAACCGGCAGGATCAGGAACTGCGGCGCCGCAAACGTCTTGGCCCGGGAAGCAAGCCAGCAGAATGCGGCCAGCAGCAGGGTGACCGGCAGCAACGGCACACCCGTAAGACCGGGCATATAGTCCTGCGGCCGGATGATGGTGAGGATCAGATAGAGAATGCTCAGCAGGAACATGCAGAAATCCGGCGCGACGAAAATTGGCGCCACGCGACGTCGCCATGACGCGTTTCCGCCCTGCAGCTTCCCACCAGAACCATCGGCTTCATTTTCCTTTTGAGCGTCCCCGGCGGCGAACTGGCTCTCGCGCAACGCGCACAGGATACCCGGCGCACATGCGCTCCGTCGCGTTCGCACGGCATGAAAGTTGTTTCGACACGCAGGAGTCCGGGTATGCGCATCAGTGCCATCCCAGCAGGCGCCGCAGCCGTCCAGCCAGCGAAAGCGCTGGCCGCGCGGATTGGAGACCGGTGTCGGGCAGTTCGGTAGCGAGCGACGCCAGCGTGCTGGTGGCGACCGCCAGCAGGCCCAGCCGCACGCCGGTCTCTCGCTGCACCCGTGCGGTGAACTCGACGGCGAGCAATGAATGGCCTCCGATATCGAAGAAATTGTCGCTGGCACGTACCTGCTTGATACCCACCAGTTCGCACCAGATGGACGCCAGGTAGTGCTGGCGCGGGTCGGTCAAACCAGTCAGACCGGCAGAACCCGATGCAGGCTCCGATGCGGTCCCCGCCATGTTCGCGGACTTCGGTGCCGGCAGAGCTTGGCGGTCGATCTTGCCATTGGGCGTTTTCGGCAACGTCTGCAGCCACTCGATGTGCTGCGGTCGCATGTATGCCGGCAGGCGCTCGCGCAATCGTTCGCGCAGGTGCTCGATCAGGTCCGGCCGATGATTATCCGCCGCCACGTAGAGCACCAGCCGCATGTCGTTGTCGCCGAAACGTCTCGCCACCGCAACGCATTCCTGCACCGCAGGATCGCTACCCGCCGCAGCCTCGATCTCGCCGGGCTCGATGCGGTAGCCACGGATCTTTATCTGGTTGTCGGCACGACCGTGAAAGTACAGGTTGCCCTCGCGCCAGCTGCCAAGATCGCCGGTGCGATACATGCGCGCATCGCCGGTGACAAACGGATTTGTCACGAAACGCTCCGCCGTCATCTCGGGACGGAACAGATAGCCATCCGAAACACCATCGCCGCCAATCCAGATCTCGCCGGTGACGAGAGGCGGCAGCGGACGTCCCTGCGCATCGAGCACGTAAATCTGCGTGTTCGCAATCGGCTTCCCAAGCGGTATGGGCTTGGTGCCCGGGTGAATGCGCGCCACGGTGGACCAGATCGTGGTCTCCGTCGGGCCATACAGATTCCAGAACTCCCGACATTGTCCGGCCATCGCGTGTGCCAGCGGCAATGGCAGTGCCTCGCCGCCGACGAACAGGCGCAACTGCCGCACCACGTCCTCGTGCCCCAGTCCCTGCAGCAACTGCAGCAGAGACGGCGTGGTCTGCAGCACGGTGCAACCGGTCGTCCTGATCAGTTCGAACAACGCCATTGGCTCGCGATGCAGTGCCTCGGTGGCGATGACCAGCCGGCCACCCGCGATCAGCGGGAGGTACAACTCCAGACCGGCAATGTCGAACGACAACGTGGTCACCGCGCACAGCACGTCGTCGGGACCGAATCCGGGCGTGTCACGCATGCCGAACAGGAAATTCACCAGGTTTCGGTGCAGGATGCGCACGCCTTTGGGTTCGCCGGTGGAGCCCGAGGTGAACAGCACATAGGCCAGATCGTCCCCGTGTACGTCTGGCAAGGACACGGCATCAACCGGCTCGGCGCGAAGCTTCGCCACGCACAGCAGTTCACGACTTGAGGCAATCACCGCCGGTACCCGATCGGATTCGCCGATCAACACGTAGCGCAGGCGTGCGTGCTCCGCCATGTGGCGCAGGCGCGAATCGGGGAACTCGGGATCCAGCGGCACATAGGCGGCGCCGCTGCGCAGAATGCCAACCACCGCCACCAGCATGTCGAGACTGCGTGGGACGCATACACCGACCATCTCGCCGCGCCCGATGCCGCGGCGGCGAAGCGCCTGTGCCAGCGCACGCGTCGAAGCTTCCAGTCCGGCATAGTCCAGTCGCTGACCATTGCATTCGGCGGCAATGCGCTGCGGTGTCTGGCGCATCTGCCTCTCGATCAGCGTGGTCAGGCCCAGACCACGATCGTACGGACGCGCTGTCGCGTTCCACGTCTGCAGCACTTCAAGGCGTCCGGCATCGTCCAGCAGGTCGATGTCGCCCACGGTAAGGGCGTCGCTTCCTTCGTCGGGATTTCCGATGGTATCGAGCACGGTTGCGTAAAAGCCGAGCCATCGGCGCATGCTGATGGCGTCGTGACGGTCGGTGGCGTAGTGCAGGTCCACCACCAGGGTATCGCCCCGCTCGGCAATGCTGACGTCAATATCCCAGTCGAGCGCGGCGCGGCGACCTTCGCGCAGTTCATGGGTCAACCCCGCAAACACCGCCGACGACGCGCGTGGAAGCAGGCTGAATGTCACACCGGTCAGGCCGGCTTCGCCACCGCTGGCGCGCAGCCCCAGTGCGCGCTGGATGGTGGCCAGCGTGGTGTCGCGATGGGCGGCCGCGTCGAGCAACGCATCGTGTGTACGCCTGACCAGATCGTCGAACGGCGATTCCGGTTCCACCCGCATGCGCAATGGCAGCGCACTCACGCCATCGCCAATCAGGGCCTCGTTGCCGGCCAACGCCAGGCCCGCGAATGGAACGGCGATCGCGAAATCCTGCTGCCCGGACAGGCGTGCCATGACGATGCCGAAACCGCTCAGCAGAAGGCTGTACAGACTCACCCCGCGCCGCCTTGCCCCCTCTCGCAACGCCGCGGTCAGGGCAACCGGCAAGATCTGCTGTTCGGTGCCGGCGCCATAGTCCGGTTGCAGCGGGGCGGCCCGATCGGAAGGAAGACCCAGTGCGTTCGGCGGCAACCGATACAACTGCGTCCAGTACTCAAGGCTGCGAGCCGCGGCGCCGGCGGCGCGGCGCGCGCGCTCATCGATCAGATAGCGGCGGAAGGAACCGGCCGTGGCCAGGCCCGGATCGCGATCGACGATGCATGCGCCATAGCAAGCTCCCAGTTCGGACACGAAGATCGCCAGAGACCACCCATCCATCACCAGATGGTGTGCGCTCACGTGCAGCACATGGCGTTGCTCGCCCAGCCTGATCAGGCTGAAGCGCAGCAGCGGCGCGGTCGTCAGATCGAAGCGCCGAACCATCTGCTGATCGCAGAATGCCTGCAGTCGCGACTCGGCCTGATCGGCCGGTGAGGAAAAATCCTGTTCGCTCAACGGCAACGGCACGCCGGGATTGAAGCGTTGCCTGGTGCCGTCGGCGGCAAAGCTGAAGTGGAAGGCCTCGTGACGCTGCCAGACCATCGCCAGCGCGCGCTTCAGTGCGGCGACATCGAGTGGACCATCGAGCTGCAGCGCTGCTGCCGCGTTGAATGCCAGCGCGGCGGTCTGGCCGAACTGGCTGGCAAACCACTTTTCCATCTGGCCGTCGCTCAGCGGAACGTCCAGTGGCAACTCGGCCAGCGGTGCGATATCGGCTGGAGCCCGTGCGCTGGGAACAGCCGCAACCTCCGACAATGCCGCTGCCTGCCGGCGTGGGGTCGGATGATCGTAGACCGCTGCCGCGCTCCAGTCGCTGTCCAGCATGCTGCGCAACCGCGTGATGAAGATCATCACCCGCAACGAATCGGCACCGTGTCCGAACACGTCGTCATCGGGACCCAGCGACGGACTCGTCAGCAGCTCTCGCCACAAGCCGACAAGGCGATCCTGCAGCGGCGCGTCCGGCTCGATTGGATCGATGACGGGTGATTCAACACCCTCGGCCTCGAGTCGGCGACGATCGACCTTGCCGCTCGGGGTCAAGGGCATCGCGTCGCGAAACCGCACGATTTGCGGCCGTGCATGCGCCGGCAGGCGCACTGCGAACTGCTGCATCAGCTCGTCGCGAAGCTGTGCCCCGGATCCGGCTTCCGGCCTGGCGACGACATGCGCGACCAGACGCCGTCCCGCGCTGCCTTCCGGCGCCACCACCACGCCCTGCCGGACCCCGGCGTGTGCCGCCAGTAGCGCCTCGACCTCACCAAGCTCGATGCGATTTCCGGCAATCTTCACCTGCTCGTCGACCCGGCCAACGAAGGTGAAGTGCCCGTCCGGTTCGCGACGTGCGTGATCGCCACTGCGATAGACCCGCTCGTGCCGACCTCCGCCGACATCGATCTGCACGAAGCGTTCGGCGCTGAGTTGCGGCTGATGGAGATAACCGTCGGCCAGCGTCTCTCCGCCAATCAGCAGTTCGCCGTCGACCCCGTCGGGCAGCGCATGCAGTTGTTCGTCGACGACATGCAGTCGCACGTGCGGAAGTGGCAGGCCGAGATCAGGCTGATCCGGCCACAACGCAGGATCGCCAGCCAGCGGATGGCTGGTGACCAGCACGCAGGTTTCGGTCGGCCCGTATTCGTTGTAGAGCACCGAGCCAGGCAGTGCGGCAAACAGCGAGCGGATCGCCGGCGTGACCGACAACGGCTCTCCACCGCTGGCAACGTCACGCAACATATCCGGCAACGCGCCTCCTTCGGCATGTGCCTGCGCGAGCGAGCGCAACGCAACACAGGGCAGGAAGGCTCGTTCGATGCGCTGCACACGCATCAGTTCGAGCAAGCGGAACGGATCGCGCCGATCCGCATCCGAGGCCATGATCAGAGTGCCACCGTTGGCGAAGGTGGCGAACAGATCGCGCACCGATGCATCGAATCCGAGCGAGGCGAACTGCACGGTGCGCGCGGGCCGTGCCAGACGCGGATGAAGCAGGTGCCACGCCAGCAGGCGGTCGAGTGCATGGCGCGACAGCACCGCCCCCTTCGGTCGACCGGTGGAGCCTGACGTGAAAAGCACATAAGCCGCCGCAGCGGGATCGACTGCCACCGGTTTGGCCAGCGCCGGCGCGTCGGTGACGACGCGAGAATCGAGCGTCGGCCATCGAACGGATGGCAGCAGGTCGCGCGTGGCATCGGTCCAGATCACGGTCAGACGTGGCTGCGCGTCGTCGAGCATGTCGAAAATGCGCGCCGACGGGTACGAGGCATCGAGCGGCAGGTAGGCGGCACCTGCAGATAGGGTGGCGAGGATCGCGACCACGCTTTCGACCGAACGGTCGCATGCAATGGCCACCCGATCGCCGGCACATACGCCCATTTCGCAAAGCATTCCGGCGAGCGCCAGCACCCGCTCGCGCAGGGCGGCGTAGCTGAGCGCGTTCCGTTCATCCGACAACGCCAGTCGTTGCGGATCCACCTGAGCCCAATGCAGGAAGCTCAGCGTAGCATCGTCATCTCGCATCATTTCCTCCATTCCGTCGCAAGGCACCGGCCAA
>JBDTZX010000081.1:0-3479 GCA_040004895.1 Rhodanobacter sp.
AAGCCACGGTCGAACGCGTAGGCTGGTGCACGGTGGTCGCCTCCGAAGGCGTGCGCAATGCGGCTGGCCAGTTCCTCGCCGAAGCCGGCACGCGCGATGCGTTCGGTCACGCGCAACTCGGCGGTGTGGCGCCGGTGCTGGCCGCGCTGGTGAAGGAGAAACTCGGCTACAAATACCACTGGGCGCTGCCGGATTACCTGCAACGCTCCGCGCGCCACGCCGCGTCGAAAGTCGATGCGGATCAGGCGTACGCGGTCGGCAAGGCTGCCGTCGACTACGCGCTGGCCGGCATGAACGCGGTGATGCCGGTGATCGTGCGCACCAACGATGCGCCCTACCGCTGGAAGATCGCACCGGCGCCGCTGGCGAAAGTCGCCAACCACGAAAAGAAGATGCCGAAGAATTTCATCACTCGCGACGGTTTCGGCATCACCGCGGCCGCACGGCGCTATCTCGCGCCGCTGATCCAGGGCGAAGCGCCGCCGCCGTACGGCAGGAACGGACTGCCAACGTATGTCACGCTGAAGAATCCCGGGATCAAGCAGAAGCTGCCGCCGTTCGCTCGCTGAGCCTCGTCAGCATCACTGCAGGAACGCACCGAGTGCCCGCGAATACTCCGGATCATCCTGGATCGTATTGTGCCCTTCCCCTTCGATCACGATCTCCTGTGGGGAGACGCGAAAACTGGCGATCAGCGCCGCAGTGCGGTCCGCCGTCACCAGCAGATCGTTGCCACTGCGGAGCACCAGCACGGGGCAATGGATCTGCGTAGCGTAACGCCACGATTCGTAGCGATCCTTCAGCAGCCAGCGCACCGGTACCCAAGGGTATTGAGCCTGCGCCATGCGCAGCATGCTGTCGAACGGCGTGACCAGTACCAGTCGCTCGACCGGGCGACGGGCGGCCAGTTGCATGGCCACGCCGCTGCCCAGACTGCGCCCGATCACGGCGACCTGCGCATGATGCCGTGCCGCTTCGTCGAACAAGGCCTACGCGTCGTCGACCAAGGCTGTTTCGCCAGGCTCGCCTTCACTGGTGGCGTAACCGCGATAGGGCAACAGGTACACCGCGCGATCGGGAAACCAGCGGCCGATGTCCTCGCGTCGATCCTCGATACGTTCGCCGTTGCCGCCGAAGTAGAGCAATGCCCTGGCCTGCCCCGGGTTCACCACCCAGCCGCGCAATGTCACGCTGCCTCGATGCAAGAAGAAGTCCGGTGACGTGCGCACCCGCCAACTCGCCCCGGGCTGGTACAGCAGGTGCCGCTGGCCGAAATAGAGATAAATGCAGAACGTGCCGTACACCACCAGCAACAGCGTCGCGAAAACTCCCATCACGCGCCAGAACATGGCTTTCTCCCTGTGTGCTGCCTCAGCGTAATGGCAAATCGGAATCGGACAAGTCATCGCGAGGAATGGTCCATGACTGGCTGACCGAAACCTGAAACCCGCCCGGGGCTGCGTCCCTCCCATTCAGCCGCAGCTTTCTACGATGCAGCCAGTTGGGACGTAACGTCTCATCGCAGGAGACCGTCATGAAGCTCATCCACCGATTGGTTATTGCTGCTGCACTGCTGGGCTCGGGCAGCATCGCGCTCGCCCAGGATCACGGCCATGATCGCGACCGTGGCGGGAACAATCATGGACAGGATCGTGGCCATGACGATCACGGCCGCGGAAATGATCGCGGGCATGATGAGCATCGTGGGCATGACAACGACCATCGCGGGTACGGTTATCGCCCGGCGCCACGCTATTACGGGCACTCCGGTTACGGCCGCTCCGGCTACGGACGCGGTCACTGGGAACGCGGCCATCGCTACTACGGCCCGACCTATGTGGTGCGCAACTACGGTTACTACCGTCTGCGCCCACCGCCGTATGGCTATCGCTGGGTACGCGCGGACAACGATTTCCTGCTGGTCGCCGTCACCACCGGCATCATTCTGGATATCGCCACGCACTAGCATCCGGCGCAATTTCGGACGATCCAGGCCATGCATTCGTGCATGGCCTTTTCGTTTTGCGGCTTCGAACATCGAATCGCTGCGCCGCACAACAGTTTCAGCAGCAACGTCCGCCTATACTCCGAGGGACCGGCCGTTCCGGACGGTCACTGACAACCCTTGGGGAGGCTCCGATGCTGCAGCAGTATGGCTGGTGGATCGTTATTGTGTGCGCGGTGGTCGCGGTTCTCTATGGCGCGTTGTCGTCGCGCTGGATCCTGGCGCAATCGCCGGGCAATGCGCGGATGCAGGAGATCGCTGCAGCCATCCAGGAAGGCGCACGTGCCTACCTCAACCGTCAGTACACCACCATCGCGATCGTCGGCGTGGTGTTGCTGCTGCTGATCGGATTCTTCCTCAACTGGCCGACTGCGATCGGCTTCCTGATCGGCGCGATTCTCTCCGGCGCGGCCGGCTATATCGGCATGAACGTCTCGGTACGCGCCAACGTGCGCACGGCCGAGGCCGCTCGGCGCGGGCTCAGCGCGGCGATGGACGTGGCGTTCCGCGGCGGCGCCATCACCGGCATGCTGGTGGTGGGCCTGGCGCTGCTCGGCGTGGCTGGCTACTGGCTGCTGTTGCAGCATTTCGGCATCAGCGGTGAAACGGCGCTGCACGCGCTGGTAGGGCTGGCCTTCGGCAGCTCGCTGATCTCGATCTTCGCGCGTCTGGGCGGCGGCATCTTCACCAAGGGCGCGGACGTCGGCGCCGATCTGGTTGGCAAGGTCGAGGCAGGCATCCCCGAAGATGACCCGCGCAACCCGGCAGTGATCGCCGACAACGTCGGCGACAACGTCGGCGATTGCGCGGGCATGGCGGCCGACCTGTTCGAAACGTATGCGGTGACGGTGATCGCCACCATGCTGCTGGGTGGCCTGATGATCGGCGATGTCGGCCCCAATGCGGTGCTCTATCCGCTGCTGCTCGGCGCGGTGTCGATCATCGCCTCGATCATCGGCACGCTGTTCGTCAAGGTCAAGGAAGGCGGCTCGATCATGGGCGCGCTGTACAAGGGCGTGATCGTTTCGGCAGTGCTCGCCGCGGCCGCGTTCTACCCGATCACCACCCAGCTCATGGGTGGCTTCAGCCATGGCGCATTGAACCTGTGGGGCTGTTCACTGATCGGTTTGGCGCTGACCGGCGCGATCGTGTGGATCACCGAGTACTACACCGGCACCCAATACGGCCCGGTGCAGCACATCGCGGCCGCGTCGACGACCGGACACGGCACCAACATCATTGCCGGCCTGGGCGTGTCGATGAAATCGACGGCGCTGCCGGTGGTGGTGATCTGCATGGCGATCTGGGGCGCGAACTATCTTGGTGGCCTCTATGGCATCGCGATCGCCGCCACCGCCATGCTGTCGATGGCCGGCATGATCGTGGCGCTGGACGCCTACGGCCCGATCACCGACAACGCCGGCGGCATCGCCGAGATGGCCGACCTGCCACCGGAAGTGCGTGGCGTCACCGA
>JBDTZX010000002.1:0-3477 GCA_040004895.1 Rhodanobacter sp.
CTGCTGCCGCTGGGCAGCACGCTGCAGCTGGGTGTGCTGCGCGATGGTCAGGCGCGCACGATCGGTGCCACCCTCAGCGTGGAGAAGCTGGCCAGTATCGACGGTGCCCAGCTCGATGCCCGCCTTGCCGGCGTGCGTTTCAGCGAACTCGACGAAAGCCGGCGCAGCCAGGGCAACTACGGCGTGGCGATCGCCGCGGTGCAGGCCGGCAGTCGCGCCGCACGCGCCGGCCTGACCCGCGACGACATCGTGATCGGCGTGAACAACCAGCGCATCACCAGCCTGCGCATGCTGCGCGGACTGGCCGGCGTGCAGCCGCGCCAGCTGGTGCTGGTGGTGGCTGATGCCGACGGCACCCGCTACGTGGTGGTCAATTGAGCGAGGCGTCCGCTCCGCCGCGGGCCGTGGTTGGCCCGCGCGGCCGTGGCCGGGCGCACACGCCGGCAGGTTGCGCGGCGCAAACGCATGAAAGTGCTTGATGTTTTAGGTTCAGGCCGATGAAATACCCTGTGTGGCTTCTTTGTTGTGCGCGCGATCGTGCACATTCTTGCGTTTCTTTCGAACTTTCACTCCGGGGTTTCCCATCGCCATGTCCGTCCGTATTGCCCGCCTGCTGTCCGTCGCCCTGATCGGCGCATGCCTGGTCACACCGGCACTCGCCAAGACCAAGACCCACCATCCGCGCAGCAAGACCGCGGCCGTGGCGAAGGGTCCGACCCTGATCTGGCGCGGCGACGTCGCCACCGCGCAGGGCGTGGTCAACGAAGTGGCGCAGGCATGGGCACGGACCGGGCACGGCACTATCGAATTGCAGCCGTTCAACACCGCCTCGGGCATCGACGCGGTAGCGCTGGGTACGGCCGATCTCGCCGGCAGCGCACGCGGCAGTGACGGCGGTGCGCAGGATGCCGGCCTGGTCTTCACGCCAGTGGCGTGGGATGCGCTGGTGCTGATCACGCAGTCGTCCAACCCGGTCAGCAACATCACGCTGAAGCAGGCGCACGACATCTATTACGGCAAGATCACCAACTGGAGCGAACTCGGCGGCAGCAGCGCGCCGATCGACGTGTATGCGGTGGCCAGCCCCCGCGACGGCATCGAGTACAGCCTGCGCCAGCTGCTGTTCGGCCGCGGCGATCAGCCGGTGGCCGCGCCGCGCCTGTACGTCAACACGCACAAGCTGGAGGAAGGCATCGAGCTCAATCCGAACGGCTTCGGCGCCGCCACGGTGGGCGACATCCGCGGCAACGGCAAGCTGAAGGCCCTCTCGGTCAACGGCAAATCGCCGACGGTTGCCAACATCGCCGATGGCAGCTACGTGCTGTATACCCCGCTTTACCTGGTGACCAACCCGCGCAGCCCGAAGGCGGCCGAGGTGCAGGCCTTCATCGACTTCCTGCAAAGCGACCTGGCCAAGACGGCGATGCGCAACCACGCCGTGCTGCCGTTCCAGGACGGCAGTGCGCTGGTGTCGATGGACGTCGGTCGCCGCACCCGCATCCTCGCCGAAGTCGGCGCCCGCGCCAGTCACATCACGCCGATCTCGGCACCGGGCGCGACCTATGCCGCGCGCGCCGCCGTGGCACCGACCTCGCCCGATACCGTCGCCGCCAGGCTCGCGCTGGACAAGCGCGCCGCTGCCGACAAGCTGGCCGCGGACAAGCTGACGCAAAGCGACAAGACCCAGCTCACCGGCGTGAAGGGTGGCGTGGCCAGCGTCCACGTCACCAGCCTGGCGCACGTGAAGAGTTCCGTCGCCGGCGCACCCGGCCACAAGGCCGACAAGGGCGCCGCGGATGCGAGTGCAACTCCAGGCAAGCCCGCAAAGGTTGCCGCTGGCGGCAAGATCTACAAGGTTGCCAAGGGCGACACGCTGTTCTCGATCGCCAAGTCGAACGCGGTGGATGTGGCCCAGCTGCGCAGCTGGAACCACCTCAAGAACGACACGCTGAAGCTCGGCCAGTCGCTGCGCATCAGCCGCGACTGATACGTCTGGCTGCATGCGCATCCTCGCGCTGACACTGGATCTCGACGACACCCTGTGGCCGGTGTGGCCGGCACTGGAACGTGCCGACCACGCGGTCGACGCGTATCTGCAGCAGCACCATCCCGAGGTGGCCCGCGCGTGGCCGGTCGCGGCGATGCGTGAATTGCGCGCGCGTGTGGCCGAACAGCGGCTCGACCTTGCACACGACTTCACCACCCAGCGCCAGCTCACCCTGCAGCAGGCGTTCGCCGCCTGCGGTGACGAGGTGGCGCCGATCGACGCGCTGTGGGAAATCTATTTCGCCGCGCGCAACAGCGTCGAGTTCTATCCCGACAGCCTGCCCGCGCTGCAGCGCATCGGTGCCCGCTGGCCGATCGCGAGCCTCACCAACGGCAACGCCGACCTGCAGCGGATCGGCATCCACGGGCACTTCGTGCACCGCATCTGCGCACGCGACACCGGCGCGGCCAAGCCGGATGCGCGGATCTTTCAGGCCGCCGCCGAGCTGCTGGGCGTGGATCCCGGATCGATACTGCACGTCGGCGACGATGTGCTGATGGACATGGCCGGTGCACGCGATGCCGGGCTGCGCACCGCCTGGATCAATCGCGACGGCGCCGCGTGGCCGGCGGAACTCGGCGCGCCACCGGAACTGGACTTGCGTGACATGGGTGAACTGGCCGACTGGCTGGAAGCACAGGACGACGCATAGTCAGGCGCGCACAATACGCGCATGATCGGGGATTGGCTTTTCGGTTGTACCCGATGGCGGCACGTGGTGCCGCGATCCGAACGCAGCAAGGAAACCGCATGTCCGCCCTGATCGAACGCCAGCCAGGCGAGCGCCGCAGCATCCCGATCGAAACCACCGACGCCGCGCACCTCGCCGCGACGCGACGCCGGCTCAGCGCCGCGCAGCGCCGCTGGCTGAGTGACAGCGGCTTCGATGCCAGCGCCGGAAGTTTTGCGCTGCTGGCCGACGATGGCGGCAAGCTGGTGCGTGTGCTCGCAGGCGTCGATGGCGACAACGCGTTCGGCGCACTGGCGGCGTTGCCGGTGACGCTGCCGCTGGGCACGTATCACCTGGCTGCCGAGGGCGTGCTCACCGACAACGTCCGCGCCGCGTTGGGCTGGGCGCTCGGCGCCTATCAGTTCAACCGCTATCGCAAACCGAAACGCGCGCCGGCAACGCTGGCCGTTCCAGCCGACGCGCTGCGCCAGCTCGCGCCGCTGGTGGAAGCCACCACGCAGGTACGCGACCTGGTCAATACACCGACCGAAGACATGGGACCGCAGCAGATCGCCGCGACGATCAAGACCCTCGGCAAGACGCACAAGGCGAAAGTGCGCGAGTGGGTTGGCGACGAACTGCTGAAGGCGAATTTTCCGACCATCCATGCGGTCGGTCGCGCCAGCCATCGGGCGCCGCGGTTGATCGAGCTGCGCTGGGGAAAATCGTCCGATCCGAAACTGGTGGTGGTCGGCAAGGG
>JBDTZX010000512.1:0-3475 GCA_040004895.1 Rhodanobacter sp.
CAGGGGTCGAGGAAAGGGAAAGCCTATGCCAGCGGCGGCATGGCCGTCAATTGCGGAGGGATTTTCGGGCACTCGCGCCGGATGGACGTCCGCTCGCAGGCCACTGCCGGCGGCGGGTGGTGGGCGAGCGTCCACCGGCGCAGCCATCATCGCCTGGAATCGCGGATCCGGGCGGATGGGGGCCCTTGCGGAATGCTCCAGCAGGCGCCGAGCGGCGCAACTTCGGATCATCTCCAGTCCCCATCGACAGACACACCCCGGCGATCTCTCTTCCCGACATCGGCGAGACTGTGATCGAGATGCCTTTTCGCAAGCCGGATGTTGCAAGGGGACGAAGGCTGTCGTGGCACCGGCGCCTTCGGGTCGCCTGGCAGGTCGTGAGGTGATGCGCCTCAGGATGCGGTCACGCTGTCAGCCTGGGCCAGATCTTTCAGCAGCTGGAAGATTTCCCGATACGCCTTGGGTGGTTTGTTCGGCGTGTCCTTTTCGATGCGGGCCTGCCGAATCAGCGAACGCAGGTGTTGACGATCGACTTGCGGGTGTTGGTCGATCAGCTCGGACAGCGCGCCTTCGTCCTCGGCGATCAGCCGGTCGCGCATGGCTTCCAGGCGATGCATCGCTGCAGTTTCCTGGCGCTGCTTTTCGCGGTTCTCGCCCAGTTCGGCGCGCACCGAGACGAAGTCTGCTTCGCCATAGCGACGCATGACCTTGGCCAGGAACGCCATCTGCCGTTTGCGCGCGATGTGCGCGGTGATGCGGCGGGTGATGTCGATTTCGCGGCGCACGTCTTCGGGCAGGTCCAGCTTCGCCAGGCGGCTGGGTTGCAGTTCGAGCAGCTGATGCGCCAGCGCCAGCACGGCGAGCGCCTCGCGACGCTGCTGGGTGCGGCTGGGACCGTAGTCCTCTTCGTCGAGTTCGGTCTGGTTGCGGCTGCGGCTCGGGCTCACGGGTTTGGGTTCCAGTTGTGATGTGTGGATCAGTCAGGGCTTTTGTCGCCACTGTGTCCGGGCTGTTTGTCGTCGGCCGATTCCAATGCAAAGCGCGCGATCGGTTCGCCATCCAGCTCGATCGTCTCGCAGAACATCGCTGACGGCCGCACCCACAAGCCATGTTCGCCGTACAGCGCCTGATAGACCACCAGCGGTTCCATCGTCTCGCTGTGATGGGCAGTGCCCAGCACGCGGTAGCGCTGTCCCTTGTAGTGTCGATAGATGCCGGCGACGGGTTGCATGGCGTGCTCCGCGGCTGTTTGCCAGACAGATCTTTTCATTGCGCCGCGGCGACCCCATGTCAGGCGGTCAAACGGTGTTGAACCGCTTATTCTACTCGTCCAGACCTTCAGGAATCCCCACGTGAGTGAAGTTGCCATCAGCCAGGACCGCAGTGTGCAGGAACTCGATCGCCTGTCGGAGCTGGCCGAGGATGTGATCCGCCGCGCCCGTGCCGCCGGTGCCAGCCAGGCCGAGGTGGCGGCGAGCATCGATACCGGCCTGAGCGTCAACGTGCGCCTGGGCGAGGTGGAGACGGTCGAGCACACACGCGATCGCGGCTTCGGGCTCACCGTGTATTTCGGTCAGCGCAAGGGGTCGGCCAGTACGGCCGACCTGCATCCGGATTCGATCCAGGCCACGCTGGACCAGGCCTGTGCCATCGCGCGTTTCACCGAGGAGGATCCAGCGGCGGGACTGGCCGATCCATCGCGCATGGCCACGACGTTTCCCGACCTGGATCTGTGGCATCCATGGGACATCGACACCACGCGGGCGATCGAGCTGGGCATCGCGATCGAGGACGCCGGTCGCGCGCATGCGGGCATCAGCAATTCCGACGGTGCCAGCGTCCAGGCCGGGCAGGGCCTTTCGGTCTACGCGAACTCGCATGGCTTCGTCGGTCGCGAACGCGGTACCCGTCATTCGCTGTCGCTGGCGCTGATTGCCGGCGACGACGACGGCATGCAACGCGACTACTGGTACGACAGCGTGCGCGCGGCGGGCGATTTCATCAGTGCGAAGACGATCGGCGACAAGGCGGCCGAACGCACGCTGGCGCGCATGGGTGCGCGCAGTTTGTCGACGCGGCAGTGTCCGGTGCTGTTCACGCCGGAACTTGCGCGCGGGCTGATCGGTCATCTGCTCGGCGCGGTCAGCGGCGGCGCACTGTATCGGCAGGCAAGTTTTCTGCTCGATCACGTCGGCAGGCAGGTGATGCCCTCGTGGCTCAACATCATGGAGCGGCCGCGACTGCCGCGCGGGCAGGGCTCGGGCAACTTCGATGCCGAGGGCACCGCGACCCGCGACAGTGCCTTGATCGAAGGCGGCGTGCTGGCGCGCTACGTGCTCGGCAGTTATTCGGCGCGCAAGCTCGGGCTGGAATCGACCGGCAATGCCGGCGGCATCCACAACCTGATCGTGGAAGCGGGCAGCGCGGACCATGCGCGCGATGACTTCAGCGGCATGCTGCAGCGTCTGGGCAGCGGGCTGCTGGTGACCGAGGTGATGGGTCAGGGCGTATCCACCATCACCGGCGACTACTCGCGCGGCGCATCGGGCTTCTGGGTCGAGCATGGCCGGATCGCCTATCCGGTGGAGGAGATCACCATCGCGGCGAACCTGCGCGACATGTTTGCCGGCATCGTCGCGGTGGGCAGCGACCTGGATGCGCGCTCGCACCTGCTCACCGGCTCGATCCTGCTGGACCGGATGACGATCGCGGGCGAGTAGGTCAAGCGTCACCTTGCAGGTTGTTGCGACAAACCGGAAGATGGTGCGCGTTACTCTCGCGATACCCCACCAAGGAGATCTGGATCCATGAGCACACCGTCCGATCAGTTTCCGCCGTCGGCACCCCCGACCGAGCCGGTTGTCGTCCAGTCCGGCGACGATCGCAACCTGGCCATGCTCACCCATCTGTCCGGGTTCCTGCTGAACTTCATCGTTCCGCTGATCGTCTGGCTGATGAACAAGGACCGGCCGGAGAAAGCGTACCTGGTGCGCGAATCGAAGGAAGCGCTGAACTTCCAGATCACCGTGCTGATCGGTTTCGTGATCTGCGGCATCCTCACCGTGATCATCATCGGCATCTTCCTCACCTGGCTGCTGTGGATCGTCAACCTGGTGCTGTGCATCATCGCGGCCGTGCAGGTCAGTTCGACCGGCACCTATCGCTATCCGTTCGCGCTGCGACTGATCAGCTGAGTCGGGGTCGAACCGTTTGCGCAAAGGGGCAGCGAAAGCTGCCCCTGTCGTGTCAGGGGTTCAATATTTGCGGTGGGCGGCGTACTGCGCCAGTTCCTGCAGTAGCAGCATGCGCGGTGACCATGGCGCGATCGCATCGAGTGCGGTTGCGGTCAGCTCCGCCAGCCGCGTGCGGGATGCATCCAGTCCGATGATCGAAGGGAAGGTGGGCTTGTCGGCTGCCGCGTCCTTGCCGGCGGTCTTGCCGATCACCGCCGATTCGCCTTCCACGTCGAGAATGT
>JBDTZX010000229.1:0-11708 GCA_040004895.1 Rhodanobacter sp.
AGCCGGCGCTGTTCGGTACCACCCGTGCCTTTCTCGACTACTTCAACCTGAAATCGCTGGATCAGTTGCCGCCGCTGTCGGAAATCCGCGACATGGAAGACCCGCAGATGCGTTTTGAGCAGGATCCCCTACCCGTCAGGGTGATCCGCGACCTGCCAATCGACCCGGACGAAGAAACGTCCGTACTGTCCACGAAGTCCGACGCACTCCAGAAAAACGCCGCGCATGTGGACGATATCGCCGATGGTGCGGCTGACTCCCAAGCGGCAAACGAATCAGGCGACACAAGCCCGACAACGAACGTGAACGCCAAAACCCCCACCGACACTGCCGACGAGGCAGCGAACCCCGCGGATGCCGCACCCGGCGCCGCCAAGCAAGATACCAAGGAGTACCGCGCATGACTGCGCCACAGAAAACCGTTTTATCCCTGAAGCGCGACACTCGTGCCGACGCCAACGCTCCCGCACTTGAAGAGCGACTGCACAAGGTGCTCGCCAATGCTGGTCTCGGCTCGCGTCGCATGCTGGAAGTGCGCATCCAGTCGGGCGAAGTCGAACTCAACGGCAGCCCGGCCGAAATCGGCATGAGCGTGCATGCCGGCGACCGTGTGGTGCTGGACGGCAAGCAGTTCGTCGTTGCCACTGACAACCGCGACGATACCGAGGTGCTGATCTATCACAAGCCGGAAGGCGTGCTGACCACCCGCGACGATCCGGAAGGCCGCCCCACCGTGTTCGAGCAGTTGCCGCGCCTGAAGGGGGCGCGCTGGGTCGCGGTGGGAAGGCTGGACATCAATACCACCGGCCTGCTGCTGCTGACCACCGATGGCGAGCTGGCCAACGCGTTGATGCATCCCAAGAGCGGCCTTGAGCGCGAATACCTGTGCCGCGTCCATGGCGAAGTACCCGATGAGATCATCGAGCGGCTCAAGGCCGGCGTGGAATTGGACGATGGTCCGGCGCGCTTCGACGAGATCGCGGTGATCAGCCGCGGCGGCAGCCACAGCTGGTTCCGCGTGGTGATCCGCGAAGGTCGCAACCGCGAAGTTCGCCGTCTGTGGGATTCGCAGGGATTCCTGGTCAGCCGACTCAAGCGCATTCGTTACGGCAAGATCGAATTGCCGCGCGGCTTGCGCCGCGGCGACTGCGAAACTCTCGATGCCGAGGGTGTCAGACAACTGCGCGAGCAGACCGGGCTTGGCGTGCCGCAACCGGTACTCACCCTGAGTCCGGTATTGCATCAGCGCCGCGCCAATCGCAGCGTCACCGAGTATCGGCCCGAGCGCGGTGCCGGTACGGCCTGGACCGGTGGTCAGGACGAAGCACGGGAACTGCGCGCTTACGATCGCATTCGCGACGAGCCGACCCGCGGACGCAAGCCGCCGCGACGCGACGGCAAGGAAGTGAATGGCAACGTGGTACGACCCGAGCACGGTGCCGCCGGCAATCGCGGCGGCAAGGGTCGGCGTGTGGCGCCCGGACAGGAACTGCCTTCGGTGCGCAGCTGGTTTGCTGGCGAAAGTCGGGATGGCGCCGCCCGTCCAGCCGGTGCACCTCGCGGCAACGCGCCCGGCGGCCCGGCTGGCCAGCGCCGGCCAGGCGGTGGAAAGCCGTTTGGTGCCCGCTCCGGTGGCGGCGAAAACCGCGGTGCCGGCAACCCCTACAGTGGTTTCGGTGGCGAATCGCGTGGCAATGGCAACAGCGGCAACCGTCCAGCTGGCGCGCGGCCACAAGGTCAGGGGCAAGGTCAATACCAGGGCAATCGTGGAAACGGCAATGCCCATCCGCAGGGCCAAGGCGGTCCGAGGCCGCAGGGCCAGGGCGGCAATCGTCCGCAAGGTGGCGCCGGTCGGCCGCAAGGCCAGGGTGGTAATCGTTCGCAGGGTGGCGTGCGACCACAGGGTCACGGTGGTCCCGCCGGCGGACGTCCGCCCGGCCGTGGCGGCAATCGTTCGGGCAATCGCTAGTCGCTGAACGACATACGGGATCAGCGATGGTGCGCATCTATCACAACAGTCGCTGTTCCAAATCGCGCGCCACGCTGGCGCTGCTGGAACAGCGTGGCGAGGTGGTCGAGGTCATCGATTATCTCGAACATCCGCCCGGCGTGAACGAACTGAAGAGATTGCTGGAACAACTCGGCATGTCGCCGCGACAGCTCCTGCGCACCGGTGAAGCGGAATACGCTGCGCTCGGACTCGACGACCCTTCCCTCGACGAGGCATCCCTGCTCGCCGCCATGGTTGCGCATCCGCGGCTGATCGAACGACCCATCGTGGTTGCCAACGGCAAGGCGGCGATCGGCCGTCCACCGGAGGCAGTGCTCGCCATTCTCTGACCCGGACTCATGCCGCGTGCATTTTCAGCGCAGAGCGGCAGCTGATCACTGCAGGTCGAGAACCTTGCGATCGTTGTCGCGGCGACGCTGTTCTTTCTGGTTGAAGCCGGCCATGCAGCTATCGCGCTTGACCATCACGCAATCCAGATAATCGGTGGCTTCCACGATGGCGCCACGCACCGCCTTCCCGGCGGGTGTGTTCTTCTTCTGGCTGAAGGTGCTGCCAAGGCCGTTGCGGAAATAGCCACCGACATCGACGCTGGTGTTGGTGGTGGTGCCTTCGATGGTGCGCGAATAGACCACCTCGCTGGTTTCCGAATCGATCACGCGCAAGTCGATCGCGACGTACGCCTGGCTCTTGCCGCCGCCGAACGACATGCCGTGAAAGCTCAGGCCGCCGCCGGTGTTGCTGGTGTCCTCGGTATAGGCGCTGACGATGCCGGTGATCAGGTAGTGTGCGCCGGTGATGTTTCCGGTGCGCGGTCCGCTGCCACGGCGTACCCGTCCGGAACTGGCCAGATCCTGTTCACCGATCACCGCGTCCAGTTTCTGTCGTTCGACCACATTGAAATCGCCGGTCGAACTCAGCTCGTTGCTCAGCACGTCGGCCAGCTGGTGGCCGACGTCGCCGTTCCACCAGTAGGCGGAGTTGGTCTGATTGGTGAATTCAGCCACCGCGATCGTGGGCCGGCCGGTTTGTGCGGCGACCGCACCCGAAAGTGCGCACAGAGCAAGTGTGCAACCGAGATGGATGATCGGCTTGAGCTTCATGGACATTCCCCGTGATGCAGGGGCGCCCGTCGCCGGCCTGCGGTATGCCGGGAATCTTAGATCGGCGGTTTGGACGTCCGGTATTGACCGGCCGATGTATATCCGACGACCGAGGCGTTCAATCGGTATGCAGGGTAAACGTATCCGCATCCATCCATGCCGGGAACCGCTGCCGGTGTGCGAGCAGCGGCGCCGGATCGAGCAGCATGGTGATTACCTGCTCCTGTCCACCCAGTTCGATCAGCGGCTCGCCCAGTGGATCGATCACCGCACTGTCGCCGGCATAGGGCAATTCGTTGCCATCCACGCCAACCCGGTTGACTCCGACCACGTAGCAGAGGTTCTCGATCGCGCGCGCGCGCAGCAGCGTGCGCCAGGGTTGACGGCGCGGCGCCGGCCAGTTCGCGACGAACACAGCCAGGTCGTATTCCATGCCGCCCGCAGCCTCTTCCATCCGCCGGTTGCGCAACCACACCGGAAAGCGCAGGTCGTAGCAGACCTGCGGCAGGATCCGCCAGCCTTTGAGTTCGACGATCAGGCGCTCGCTGCCGCCGCCATAACGGGTGTGCTCGCCAGCCATGCGGAACAGATGACGCTTGTCGTATTGCGCGAAGTTGCCATCCGGTCGCACCCACAGCAGCCGGTTGTAGACCGTCTCGTTCTCGCGGATCGCCAGGCTGCCACAGATCACCGCACCTGTTTCGATGGCCAACGCGCGCAGCCACGCCACGCCTTCACCAGCCATGGTGTCGGCGCTGAGGCCAGTGTCGTTGCTGAATCCGGACAGGAACGTCTCCGGCAAAACGATCAGGTCGCTGCCGATGGCTTGGCGGACCAGTGCGCCGTAATACTCGCGGTTGGCGGGTGCGTCATGCCAGCGGGTAGCGCCCTGCACCAGCGACACACGCAGTGCGGAAAGTGCGGTCAGAGCCGACACAGGCGCTCCGCGGCAGCATCCATGGTCGCATCGCCCTTGGCGAAGCACAGGCGCAGCAGGCGGGTGCCCGGCGCGCTTTCGTAAAACGGGGTCAACGGAATTGCCGCCACACCACCCTGCTCGACCATCCACCTGCTGAAAGCGAGATCGTCCTCGTCGTGGATCGCCGAGTAGTCGACCAGCTGGAAATAGCCGCCCGGCACGTCGAGCAGCTTTAGCCGCGATGGCTCGATCAGTGCACGGAAGCGATCGCGCTTGGCCTGATAGAACGCGGGCAGCTCCAGATAGTGCTCGGGATGGGCGGCCATGAATTCGGCGAAGGCTGTCTGCGCCGGATGGAACGTGCAGAACGTCAGGTACTGATGCACCTTGCGGAATTCCGCCGACAGCGCCGCTGGTGCCACCGCATACCCTACCTTCCAGCCAGTGCAGTGGTAGGTCTTGCCGAACGACGAGATCACGATGCTGCGCGCGGCCAGTTCGGGATGGCGCAGTACGCTCTCGTGCTGCATGCCGTCGTACACAATGTGTTCGTACACCTCATCGGACAGCACCACGATATCGGTATCGCGCACGATGGAGGCCAGTTCATGCAGATCGGCCGCTGACAGCACTGCACCGGTAGGATTGTGCGGGCTGTTGATCAGGATCATCCGTGTCCTTGGCGTCACCGCATCGCGCACGCGCTGCCAGTCGATCGAGAACGTCGGTTCCGTCAACGGAATATGCACCGCCCGCGCTCCCTGCAGTTCGATCGCCGGTTCGTAGCTGTCGTAGGCCGGATCGAACACGATCACTTCGTCGCCCGCGCGAACGACCGCTGCGATGGCCGAGAACAATGCTTCGGTGGCGCCCGAGGTCACCGTGATTTCGCTATCGACGTTGACCGTCCGGCCATAGAGCTTCTCGGTCTTCAATGCGATCTGCTCGCGCAGCGGCGCGATGCCATGCATCGGCGCGTACTGGTTGCGACCTTCGTTCATGGCACGGGTCAAGGCATCGCGCAATGGTTGCGGCGGTTCGAAATCCGGAAAGCCCTGCCCCAGATTGACCGCCTTGTGCTCGATCGCCAGCTGGCTCATCACGCTGAAGATGGTGGTGCCGACTTTTGGAAGTTTCGTATCGATCATCATTCGGCCGTATGGATGTCCATAGAGGAATAGCCTAGCGCATCGTCGACATCGTGCGCGTCAGAGCGGCGGCAAGTCGTCCAGTGGACGTTGCTTGCATTGCTCATGCTTCAGCAGCGTGGTTGCGGGCAGGCGCTCGGCCAGAAAGTCGACCAGCGCCCGCACGCCGGGCAACATGCCGCGGCGACTGGGGTACACGAAATGCATCATGCCCTCCGGCAGGCTCCAGCCGGGCAGCACCACTTCAAGCTCGCCGCGGGCGATGGCGGACGCGCAGACGAATTCCGGCAACGGGGTCACGCCCATGCCGCGACGGGCCGACTCCAGCAGCACTGCGAAATCGCCGCTGATCAATCGTGCATGCATCTCCACGTTGACCTGTTCGCCGTTGGCACCGATCAGATCCCAAATCTGCGCGCCCTCATGCTCCCGCATCGAAAGCGCCGGCAGGCTCCCCAGTTCGTCGGGCGTAGCCGGGCGCCCGCGGGCCTCCAGCAGGATCGGGCTGGCCACCAGCAACGGGCGGGACTGACCGAAACTTCGAACGACGAGATTGGCGTCGGTATCCAGCTTGGTGCGCACCCGGATCGCCAGATCGAAGCCCTCGCCGATCACGTCGACCCGGCGGTCGCTGGACAGCAGCCGCACCTGCATCTTCGGATACAGCGCGAGAAACTCCGGGATCAGGTACGCCAGCACCGTCTGTGCCAGCGAAATCGGGCAGCTAAGGCGCACCACGCCGCGGGGCTCGGCGCGCAATTCGTCCACCGCATCCTGCGCCGCCTGCGCCTCCTCCAGCACTGCGCGGCAATGCGCATAGAAACGTTCGCCGACTTCGGTGACCACGAAACGGCGCGTGGTCCGCTGCAGCAGTCGCACGCCTAGCCGTTCCTCAAGCTGGGCCACGCGCTTGCTCAGGCGCGACTTCGGCACGCCCAGCGCGCGGCCAGCCGCGGAGAATCCGCTGTGCTCGACCACCGCCGCGAAGAAATACAGATCATTGAGATCCTGCAGAGCACCGCTCAGCACCATAGTCGTTTCTCTCGTGGAACGATAAGTCCGGAAACTACCATCTTATCCAACGATTGTTCAAAATGTATCTTGATCGGGTTGCCGCAACGCGGCTCGATCAGGAACATCATCATGAAACTGCTGCATGTCGATTCCAGCGCCCTGGGTGGTTATTCGGTTTCGCGCCAGTTGAGCGCCGCCATCGTAGCCGAGCTCAGCCAACAGAATCCGGCGCTGGAGATCAGCTACCGCGATCTCGCCGCGCAGCCGGTGGCGCACTGGACCCCGGTGGCGGATGCCAGCCATCCCGATGCACTGCTGGGCAACGAGATACTGGAAGAATTCCTCGCCACGGACGTTGTGGTGATCGGCGCACCGATGTACAACTTCGCCGTCTCCAGCCAGCTTAAAGCCTGGATCGATCGGATTCTCGTTGCCGGCAAGACATTCAGCTATACGGCAAACGGCCCGAAGGGCCTCGCTGGTGGCAAGCAGGTATTCATCGCTTCCAGCCGCGGAGGCATCTATTCACAGGGTGCTGCCGTTGCGATGGATTTTCAGGAACCGTATCTGCGCGCGGTGCTGGATTTCATCGGCATCAAGGAGCCGCAGTTCGTGCGCGCCGAGGGACTCGCCAGTGGCGACGAACAGAAGGCCGGCGCCATCCAGCTTGCGCGGGAATCGATTGCCTTGTTGTCGGCCCCGCTGGCACGCGCCGCCTGAGTCCACTGGAAAATCATGCTCAAGACGGCCCTGCGGGGCCGTTTTTTTTTGGAACCCCGATGGCTGGCTGGAAATTGTCGGCGTGGCGCGACACACTGCGGCGTCACTGGTCGCGGGTCCGCCACATGCATCGTTTCCTGCGTTGTTCCTTGCTGGCCGGACTGATGGTCATGGCCTCGGCTGCGACGGCTGCCGACCTGCTGGTGGAAAACGTCAACGGCTACACGCTGGACAAGGCCGGCCAACTGCAGCGTTTCGACGCGCTGCTGATCGATCACGGCAAGGTCGTGGCGATCGGCGGCAAGGCGCAGCTGCTGGCGCGCGCTGATGGCGCAAGGATCGAGGACGGTCTCGGCCGCACTCTGTTGCCCGGCCTCATCGATGCACACGGTCACGTGATGGACCTGGGCTACATGAAAACCCAGGCAAATCTGGTGTCGACGACCTCGCTCGACGACGCGCAACGGGTGATCAGGAGTTATGCCGCACAACACCCTGGCGCCGGGTGGATACAAGGCGGTGGCTGGAACCAGGTGATCTGGAAGCTGGGACGCTTTCCCAATGCCGGTGAACTCGACACGGCCATATCTGATCGTCCGGCCTGGTTGACCCGTGTGGATGGGCATGCCGGCTGGGCCAACAACGCGGCGATGAAACTCGCAGGGATCCGCCGCAACACCAGGGATCCTGCCGGTGGCCGCATCGAACGCGACGCGCAAGGCAATCCCACCGGCGTGTTCGTCGACGGTGCGCAATCCTTGATCGAAAGCCACATCCCGGCACCCAGCGAGAAACAGCGTGGTGCCGCGCTGGATGCGGCCTTGGCGGAGATGCGCAGCGTCGGCATGACCGGCGTCGACGACGCCGGCATCGATGCAAAGACTTACGCGCTGTATCGGCAGTACGCCGACGCGCATCGGCTGACCACCCGCGTCTACGCGATGATTCGCGATACCGGTGCCGATTTCGATCGCATCAGCAAGAATGGTCCACTCATCGGCTACGGCGACGATTTCCTGACCGTGCGCGCGGTGAAGCTTTTTTCCGATGGTGCGCTCGGCAGTCGTGGCGCCGCCATGCTGGCACCCTACTCCGACGACCCGCACAATCGCGGCCTGCTGTTTCATCCGCCCGCCGAACTCACCGCAATGATCGGCAAGGCGCTGGCCAAGGGCTACCAGGTGAATATCCACGCGATCGGCGATCGCGCGAATCGCGAGGTGCTGGACAGTTTCGAGGCAGCCTACAAACTCCATGGCGGCGAGAACCTGCGCAATCGCGTCGAGCACGCGCAGATTCTGGCGCCTTCGGACATCCCGCGTTTCGTGCAGCTCAATCTGGTGGCCTCGATGCAGCCGACCCACGCCACCTCCGACATGAACATGGCCGAAGACCGCATCGGCGTTGCCCGTCTCAAGGGCGCATACGCGTGGCAAACGTTTCTGAAACAGGGCACGGTGATTGCCGGCGGCTCGGATTTTCCGGTGGAATCGCCCAATCCATTCTACGGACTGCATGCCGCGATCACCCGGCAGGATCACCACGACCAGCCACCCGGTGGCTGGTATCCGGGCCAGGCGATGACCCGGATCGAGGCTTTTCGCGCATTCACCCTCAGTGCGGCCTGGGCTGCGCACGAAGAAAAAAACCAGGGCTCGCTGGAACCCGGCAAGTGGGCCGATTTCATCGTGATCGATCGCGACATCTTCAGCATACCGGCGAAGGACATCTGGTCGACCAAGGTGCTTCAGACCTGGGTCGGTGGAAAACTGGTTTATGCAGCAGCCCACTGACCGCACTCCCGAGCCGACGGAAGATCTGATGACGAAGATTCGGCAGACCTCGATACGCCCCGCATTCATGCTGGCCCTGTTGCTTGCGGTAACCAGTGCGTTTTCGCAGACGGCGCTCCCGGTCATTCCGAAACCGCAGCAGGCGATTCCTGGCCAGGGCGTCTTTGTCCTGGATGCGCGTGCCGGGATCGCAACCCCGGGCGACAGGCGCGGGACGGAAATCGCCAACTTCCTGCGCGAGGCCGTGTTGTCGCAGAACGCGATCCGCCTGCATCTCGCCAAGGCAGGAAAAGATGGCCGCATCGTGCTTCGGCTGGACCCTGCCATAACCGGCGCCGAAGCGTACCGGCTGCAGGTGACCACCCAACAAATTCTCATCACCGCGTCGCACGAGCGTGGGTTGTTCTGGGGCGTGCAAACCCTGCGTCAGCTGTTGCCGCTGCAACGACGTGCGCGCGTGGAAATTCCGGTCACGGATATCCGGGACGGCCCGGCATTCGCCTATCGCGGCATCATGCTCGACGTCAGCCGGCACTTCTATCCCGTCGCCTTCGTGAAGAAACAGCTCGACCTGCTGAGCTATTACAAGATCAACACCTTCCACTGGCATCTCACCGACGACCAGGGCTGGCGCATCCAGATCAGGAAGTATCCGCGACTCACCGAGGTGGGTGCGTGGCGCACCGAATCCGATGGCCGCCGCGATGGCGGCTTCTATACCCAGCAGCAGATCCGCGACGTGGTGGCATATGCGCGCGCGCGCAACATCATGGTCATCCCGGAAATCGAGATGCCCGGCCACAGCACCGCCGCACTGGCGGCATATCCGGAACTTTCGTGCACAAGGCAACCGCTGCCGGTGTCGACCACCTGGGGCGTGCACAAGGACATCTACTGCGTCGGCGACGAAGGCACGTTCACCTTTCTGCAGAATGTGCTGGACGAGGTGATCGAGCTGTTCCCCGCCCCCTACATCCACATCGGCGGTGATGAGGTGCCGAAGGACCGCTGGAAAGACTGTGCGTCCTGCCAGCAGCTCATGCATGCCCGAAACTTGAAAGACGAGGAAGGTCTGCAGAGTTACTTCATCAAACGCATGCAGCACTATCTGGCCGGCAAGGGAAAAACCCTTATCGGCTGGGACGAAATCCTAGAAGGCGGTGCGGACAAGACCGCCGTGATCGAAGTCTGGCGTGGCGAAAGCGAGGGCCTGAAAGCGCTCGCCAATGGCAACCTGATTGTCAATGCAAGCCCCTACTATCTCGATACGCCGGCGGGAAAGCTGGGTACCGCAACCATCTACCGACTCGATCCCCAAGCGGGCTTCGAGGCATATCGCGGACAGGTTCTGGGCGCCGAGGCACCGCTGTGGAGCGAACGTGCCGATCCGCTGAATGCCGAGACAAAACTCTACCCACGCATACAGGCCTTCGCGGAAAGCCTGTGGACCAACCGCGCACGCGACGATGCCGGCTATGCCGATTTCCAGCGTCGTCTGCAGGCGCAACATCCATGGCTCGACGCACGGCAGGTCCACTATGGAGCCGAGGACAGCAACCCGGTCGACTACACCGTCGCACTGAACACGCGGCGCAAGGGCTGGACGCTCAGCGCCAGACGCGGCCTTCCCGATCTGCTCAGTCGCTACACCCTGGATGGCAGCGAGCCGGAACTGCAATCAGCGGCCTTCACCGACACGGTCGATATCCACAAGCCGGGCGTGCTGAAAGTTGCACCATTCCGGCATGGCCACCTCTACGATCACCCGCTTTCATTCACGCTGGTGGATCAACTCGCACTCGGTCGTTCGGTGCGGCTCGCCCAGCCGCCGCAGCCGCCCTATGCCGGATTTGCCGATCGCGCGCTGCTTGACGGCATTCTTGGCGGCGACGATCCGAAGGATGGCAGCTGGGTCGGCTGGGAAGGCAACGATCTCGACGCAACCGTTGACCTCGCCAAGCCTATCGCTATCCACTCGGTCAGCGTCCGCTTCATGCAGCAAAGCGGTTCGTGGATCCTGCTGCCAAGACAGGTCGTCTTCTCCACATCGACCGACGGTCAGCACTGGACGAGCGTGCACACCGAGGCGATTCAGGTGAATCCGGATGACATGGGTTCACTCGTGCGCCAGATCCACTTTTCCGCGCCGAAACCGGTCACCGCCCGCTTCGTTCGGGTCGAAGCCACCCGCTACGGATCATTGCCCGCGCAACATCCAGGAGCTGGCCATCAGGCCTGGATTTTCACCGACGAGATCCTGATCCGCTGACCTGCGGCGGCGCCTGGTTAGCCGCCCAGCGGCTTATTCGTCGTCGCACTGATTGCCGGGCATCCGTATGCAGGCTCGGTTTGCGTTGTCTCGCACGCCTTGCTGCAGCTCATCGATGGGGTGACCAACGGTGCCATGACGCCATTCCCGAGGTCTAGGCCATCAGTCATGGCCGAAAATTCGATATCTCGCTTGACGACTTGGAAGATGGTGTTATAGTTCACTACAACACCGGACAACGAGGTCACTAAGGAGGCCTGTCATGAAAACCCAGAACCTGCTCGCAAGCATTGCCGCCGTCCTGATCACCAGCGCCACCCTGGGCGCGGTCAGCAAGAACGACTCATCGAATTTTCGCCCTATCCCTTCCGCCCGGATCAGCACCAGCAAGATCACAAATCTTGCACCGGTCAATGTCTATCCAAGCGCCGAAGAACGGCGCGAGGCATCGTTGCTGGTTGATGCCAGCATCGTGGGAATGGCGTCGATGCCGACACTGGCCCGCGCCGGGGAAACCGGTGATGCCGGACAGTACAGCTTGATCGGGGCGCAATTGGCCATGCCCTACTACTCGTTCGGCAACAAGTTCGGCCGTATCAGCAAGGAATAAACATGACCATTACCTGGAACGACAGCGTCCCGATCTATCGCCAGTTGCACCAGCGTGTGGTGGCGATGATCCTGGACGGCGCCTTGAACGAGGGCGACCCGCTGCCGTCGGTACGCCAGGTGGC
>JBDTZX010000122.1:0-3462 GCA_040004895.1 Rhodanobacter sp.
AGCTGTCGCGCGGCGAGATGTCCGGCACCACCAAGAAATTCAAGAAGCAGAAGGGTGGCGGTGCCCGTCACGGTGATTACCGTGCCCCGATCTTTGTCGGTGGTGGCCGCACCTTTGCAGCGAAGCCGCGCAGCTACGAGCAGAAGGTCAACCGCAAGGCTTACCGTGTCGCGATCCGTTCGATTCTCGCCGAGCTCAACCGCGCCGGTCGCCTGAAGATCGTGGAGACTTTCGGCATCGACAATCCGAAGACGTCGACGATGGTTGCCAAGCTGGCCGAGCTGGAAGTTTCCGGTCGCGTATTGCTGGTGACGGAAGATGCTTCCGAGCACGTGTTCCTGGGCGTACGCAACATCCCGTACATCCAGGTGCTGGATGTGATGGCACTGAACCCGGTCAGCTTGGTCGGTTCCGACCATGTGGTGATGACGGTCGACGCCGTGAAGAAGATCGAGGAGTGGCTGGCATGAACAACGAACGCATTCTCGATACGCTGCGTGCGCCGCACATTTCGGAGAAATCGGCGCGTCTGGCCGAGCACAACCAGTATGTATTCGTGGTGGCCCCCGCGGCGACCAAGGCCGATGTCCGCGCTGCCGTGGAGCAGCTGTTCGACGTCAAGGTCGAGCAGGTCAACCTCGTCAACACCAAGGGCAAGGTCAAAGCCTTCCGCCAGCGTGCCGGCAGCCGTCAGGGCAAGCGCAAGGCCTACGTGCGTCTCGCCGATGGCCAGACCATCGACGTGTCCGCCAAGGCCTGAGCCAGGAGTTCTGTGAGATGACACTAATTACCCACAAGCCGACCTCGCCAGGTCGACGCGACGCAGTCAGCGTTCGCACCGAAGGGCTGCACAAGGGCGCGCCGTATGCGGCGTTGACCGAGTCGCAGTCCCGTACCGGCGGTCGCAATCACCATGGCCGCATCACCGTGCGTCATCGTGGCGGCGGGCACAAACAGCATTACCGCATCATCGATTTCAAGCGTGACAAGGAAGGCATCGCGGCCAAGGTCGAGCGGATCGAATATGATCCGAACCGCACTGCGCACATCGCGCTGCTTTGCTATGCCGACGGCGAGCGTCGTTACATCATTGCGCCGAAGGGTGTGGCGGTGGGCGATCGGCTGGTGTCCGGCCACGAAGCACCGATCAAGGCGGGCAACTGCCTGCAGCTGCGCAGCATCCCGATGGGCAGCACGATTCATTGCATCGAGCTGCGCCCGGGCAAGGGTGCGCAGATCGCCCGCAGTGCCGGTGCCTCGGTACAGCTGGTGGCGCGTGAATCCGGTTATGCCACGCTGCGCCTGCGCTCCGGCGAGATGCGTCGTGTGTCGGTCGAGTGCCGCGCCACCATTGGCGAAGTCGGCAACGGCGAGCACAGCCTCAAGAAGCTCGGCAAGGCCGGCGCCAAGCGCTGGCTGGGTATTCGCCCGACCGTTCGCGGTGTGGTGATGAATCCGGTCGACCATCCGCACGGCGGTGGTGAAGGCAAGACATCAGGTGGTCGTCATCCGGTCAGCCCGTGGGGCACGCCGGCCAAGGGCTACAAGACCCGTAACAACAAGCGCACGCAGCAGTTCATCGTGCGTCGTCGTACCAAGTAACAGGAAGCCGACATGCCTCGCTCTTTGAAGAAAGGTCCGTTCGTCGACCTTCACCTCGTAAAGAAGGTGGAAGCTGCGGTTTCCGCCCACAACAAGCGTCCGATCAAGACCTGGTCGCGCCGCTCGATGATCCTGCCGGAAATGGTCGGTTTGACCATCGCCATTCATAACGGCCGTCAGCACGTGCCCGTTCTGATCAACGAGAACATGGTCGGGCACAAGCTCGGCGAGTTCGCGGTGACCCGGACGTTCAAGGGCCATGTCGGCGACAAGAAGGGCAAGTGATGAGCACTGAAGCCAAAGCGATCCTGCGTGGCGCCCGCATTTCGGCGCAAAAGGCACGCCTGGTGGCTGACCTCGTCCGCGGACTTCCCGTGGGCCGGGCCAGCGACGTGCTGACCTTTACCAACAAGAAGGCCGCCGCCCTTGTGCGCAAGGTGCTGCTGTCGGCCGTCGCCAACGCCGAGAACAATCTCGGCGCCGATGTCGACGAACTGAAAGTGGCCAGCATCTTCGTGGATGAAGGTCCGGCGATGAAACGCATGCACGCCCGCGCCAAAGGCCGCGGTTCGCGCATTCTCAAGCGCACCAGCCACATCACTGTGGTTGTTGGTAACTGACCGAGGATATAGACGATGGGTCATAAAGTTCATCCCACCGGTATCCGCCTCGGCATTGCCAAGGACTGGAACTCGAAGTGGTTCGCCAACAAGCGTGATTACGCCACGTATCTCGTGGCCGACATCAAAGTGCGCGACATGCTGAAGAAGAAGCTGGCTGCCGCCGGTATCTCCCGCATCCAGATCGAGCGTCCGGCCAAAACCGCGCGCGTGACGATCCACACCGCCCGTCCGGGCGTGGTGATCGGCAAAAAGGGCGAGGATATCGAGAAGCTGCGCAAGGAAGTCAGCGACATGATGGGCGTTCCGACGCACATCAACGTCAATGAGGTGCGCAAGCCCGAGCTGGACGCGCAGCTGGTGGCCGAGTCGATCGCGCAGCAGCTGGAGCGTCGCATCATGTTCCGCCGCGCGATGAAGCGTTCGGTCGGCAACGCGATGCGCCTGGGCGCGCTGGGTATCAAGATCAATGTGTCCGGTCGTTTGAATGGTGCCGAGATCGCACGTTCCGAATGGAGCCGCGAGGGTCGCGTGCCGCTGCATACGCTGCGTGCCGACATTGACTACGGCACCGCCGAAGCCAAGACCACCTACGGCATCATCGGCATCAAGGTCTGGATCTACAAGGGCGAGATCTTCGATCTGGCCGCAGCCAGCCAGGAGTCGAAGGACGAGCCGTCATCGTCGCAGCCGCGCCGGGAAGGTGGCGAAGGTCGTCGTAACGATTCGCGTCGCGAGGCCGGTGACGGCCGCCGCGAGCGGACTGCGAAGTAAGGAGAGTTGCCATGTTGCAACCCAAGCGAACAAAATTCCGCAAGCAGTTCAAAGGCCGCAACGACGGTCTGGCGCAGTGCTCCAACCTTGTCAGCTTTGGCGAGTACGGCCTGAAGGCAACCACGCATGGCGCGCTCACCGCACGTCAAATCGAAGCTGCGCGTCGTTGCATCACCCGTTTCGTGAAGCGTGGCGGCAAGCTTTGGATCCGCGTGTTTCCGGACAAGCCGATCACCAAGAAGCCGATTGAAGTCCGCATGGGCGCCGGCAAGGGCAGCGTCGAGTTCTGGGTCGCACCGATCCAGCCTGGTCGCATGCTGTATGAAATCGAGGGCGTCGATGAGCTCACCGCACGCGAGGCGTTTCGCCTGGCCGCGGCCAAGCTTTCGGTGCAGACCCAGTTCGTGACCCGGGCGGTGATGTGATGGCCACCAAAGATATCAACAACCAGTCGGCCGACGAGTTG
>JBDTZX010000360.1:0-3433 GCA_040004895.1 Rhodanobacter sp.
GTTGCCAAGAGCCGCCGTACCCCGTCCACCCGCGGCATGCGTCGTTCGCACGATGCGTTGAAGACCGTGCAGCTTTCCACCGACCCGACCAGCGGCGAGGTGCATCTGCGCCACCACGTCACCAAGGACGGCTACTACCGTGGCAAGAAAGTCATCGAGACCAAGGGTGCGGTGTCGGTCGAGGATTGATCCGGACACCGGACCACCTGGTCCGGATTCGATCATGCAAACGGCGCGGCGACGCGCCGTTTTGCGTTTGTCGACGCCGGAACGTAACGTTGCGGTGTTGCGTGGATGAAATCGACCGCGTCCGATCCTGTTTTTCCTGATGGATAGTTGAATGGCCCAGATCTACGCCCGTATCGTCGCCACCGGCAGCGCACTGCCCGAACGTGTGGTGACCAATGCCGACCTCGAGAAGATCGTCGACACCACCGACGAGTGGATTCGCAGTCGCACCGGCATTCGTCAGCGCCACATCGCTGCCGATGGCGAGACCACTGGCGATCTGGCTGTCCAGGCCGCGCAGAACGCATTGCAGGCAGCGGGCGTCAAGGCCTCCGAACTCGATCTGATCATTCTTGGCACGACCACGCCGGACATCATTTTTCCGTCGACCGCCTGCCTCGTGCAGCACCGGCTGGGTGCAAACGGTTGCGCGGCGTTCGACGTCAACGCGGCATGCTCCGGTTTCGTGTATGCGCTGGGAATCGCCGACAAGTTCATTCGCAGCGGGCAATCGAAGAAAGTGCTGGTGATCGGTGCCGAAACGCTGACCCGGATGGTCGACTGGACCGAACGCGAGAGCTGCGTGCTGTTCGGCGACGGTGCCGGCGCCGTGGTCCTGGAAGCATCCAGTGAGCCGGGTATCTATGCCACCTGCCTGCATGCCGATGGCGGCTACAAGGATCTGCTGTACAACCCGGTCGGCGTCTCCGTCGGCTTTACCGACGAACCCAATCACGGCGTGCGCATCCGCATGGCCGGACGTGAAGTGTTCAAGGTGGCGGTGAAGACACTCGATTCGCTGGTCGAGGAAACCCTGCAGGCCGCGGGCATGAACGAAGCGCAGATCGACTGGCTGATTCCGCATCAGGCCAACCTGCGCATCATCGAGGCAACCGCGAAGCGGCTGAACATGTCGATGGAGAGGGTCATCGTGACAGTCGACAAACATGCCAACACCTCATCCGGCTCGGTGCCACTGGCGCTCGACTTTGCGGTGCGTTCGGGCAAGGTCCAGCGCGGGCAGAATCTGCTGCTGGAAGCGTTCGGTGGCGGGTTTACCTGGGCTTCGGCGCTGTTGCGCTATTGAAAAAACCTGACGAAAACATCCGCGATGTTGCTCACCAGCAGCATTTTCTTTTGCCGATGGCGCATGCAAATACGGCTGCGCATGGGCCCCGATGCTGGCACCATGATGGTTCAACCCCGTCGGAACCCGTGCATCCATGAGTTCAACGTCCACCGCTCTCGCTTTCGTCTTCCCCGGCCAGGGTTCGCAATCAGTTGGCATGCTGGCTGAGCTGGCCGCTGCGCACGTCGAAGTAAGGACGACATTCGACGAAGCCTCGCAGGGCGCGGGTATCGATCTGTGGAACCTCAGTGCGCACGGTCCGGAAGACCAGCTCAACCGCACCGAAAACACCCAGCCGGCGTTGCTCGCTGCCAGCGTGGCGGTATGGCGCCTGTGGCAAAAGCTGGGTGGCAAGCGGCCCGAACAGCTTTCAGGCCACAGTCTGGGCGAATACAGCGCGCTGGTTTGCGCCGAAGCACTTTCCCTGCACGACGCGGCAGGGCTGGTCGCGGAACGCGGCCGGCTGATGCAGGCCGCGGTTCCAGCCGGCGTCGGTGCGATGGCGGCGATCCTCGGCGGTGACGACGTGCAGATTGCGGCCGTATGCAATGAAGTCGCGCAAGGGCAGGTGGTCGCGCCGGCCAACTTCAACTCGCCGGGTCAGCTGGTGATCGCCGGCAATGTCGAGGCAGTGGAGCGCGCGCTGGCACGATTGTCCGAACTGGGCACGAAAAAAGCGATCAAGCTGGCCGTGTCGGTGCCCTCGCATTGCGCACTGATGCGTGATGCCGCGGACAGACTCGGCGAGCGCATGGAGTCCATCGCATGGGCCGTACCGTCGATCCCGGTGATACAGAATGCCGAGGCGCGCAGCTACGGCAGCATCGAGGACATCCGTGGCGCCCTGCAACGGCAGTTGTACCTCCCGGTGCGCTGGACAGAATGCGTGCAGGCGCTGATCACGGGTGGCGCCAGCCGTATCGTCGAATGTGGTCCCGGCAAGGTCCTCAGTGGATTGATCAGGCGCATCGACAAAGCGATCGAAGTACGTGCGATCGGCATGCCCGGAGATCTTGATGCCGCTCGTGCCGACGGGGCCTGAGGCATTCCCATTTTCATTTCGTCATTTCCTGGTTCGGGACATTTCCAATGAGCAACGTATTGCAAGGTGAAATCGCGCTGGTCACCGGCGCCAGCCGGGGCATCGGTGCGGCCATCGCCGATGAACTCGCTGCCATGGGCGCCACCGTGGTCGGCACGGCGACCAGCGAGGGCGGTGCGACGGCCATTGGCGAACGGCTTGCCGGGCAGGGTGGCCACGGCCGGGTGTTGAATGTCACCGACAGTGCCGCCGTCGATGCGCTCATCGATGGCGTCGGCAAGGCGTTCGGTGCCGTCTCGATCCTCGTCAACAACGCAGGCATCACCCGCGACCAGTTGCTGATGCGAATGAAGGAAGACGACTGGAACGACATCATCGATACCAACCTCAGTTCGGTCTACCGAACGTCCAAGGCGGTGATGCGCGGCATGATGAAGGCACGCAAGGGCCGGATCATATCGATCGCCTCGGTGATCGGTCTTACCGGCAATCCGGGGCAGTCCAATTACGCGGCAGCCAAGGCCGGTATCATCGCGTTTTCAAAGTCGCTGGCACGCGAGATCGGTACCCGCGGTATTACCGTGAACGTGGTTGCGCCCGGCTTCATCGACACCGACATGACGCGCGCCCTGCCGGAAGACGCCAGGCAATCGCTGCTCGGCCAGATCGCGCTGGGTCGTCTTGGAACGGTCGTGGATATCGCCAAGGCGGTGGGTTTCCTGGCGTCCCCGGCGGCGGCCTACATCACCGGCGAGACCCTCCACGTCAACGGCGGGATGTATATGCCATGAGCGTTCACCACAGGATGGTCGCCAGCGGCGCCGTTTTGGGGGACAATTGTCCTTTGACGGCGGTCTTCAGGGGCCGTGTGCAGGATCAGCCGGCGCATCGTGGCGGCGCCTGTGCTTAACCATTACAATGCCGCCGGCCTTTTGCGGGCATCATGCCGGCACAGACAAACAACTACTCCTTGAGTGAGGTAAGGGCAACATGAGCACCATCGAAGAGCGCGTCAAGAAAATCGTCATCGAGCA
>JBDTZX010000340.1:0-3427 GCA_040004895.1 Rhodanobacter sp.
TGTTCGTCCTGGGTGGTTTCGCCGCCGACGCCGGTGCCGACGATCACGGCGGTACGTTCACCAAGTGCGTCCTGGCTGAAGTCCAGCCCGGATTGATTGATCGCCTCGCGCGCGGCGTGCAGCGCAAACTCCGAGGTGCGATCGAGCATCGGCAAGGTGCGTGCATCGATGTCCACGGTCGGGTCGAAACTCGCCGGCACTTGCGCGGCGATTTTCACGCGCAGGCGTGCGGCGTCCGCATGCTGCAGCGGCCCGATGGCACTGCGGCCCTCGCGCAAGCCTTGCCACAGTGCCTCGGCGCCGACGCCGAGCGGGCTGATCGCGCCCATGCCGGTGATCACCACGCGACGCAGCGCGACACTCCGCATCACTTCGATCCTTCGCCCGCGGCGGCTTTTTCATCCAGCGCCTTCTGCACGGCATCGACCAGGCTTTGCGCCGTATCGCTGTCGAAATTGGCGCCCCGTTGCTCGGGGAAGGTAATGTCGAAATGCTCCTCGATGTCGAAGATCAGTTCGATCGCTTCCAGCGATGCAATCCCCAGATCCTTCAGGGTGGATTCGGGCGTGATGGCGGTCACCTCGATCTTCGCCTGCTTGGCGATGATCTCGAAAACCTGTTGCTGGGTCGTGTCGGTCATGGCAATCGATCTCCTGGCTGCACGCGACAGTGTCATGCAACGGCCAGTCTAGGCAAACTTGCTTACTTATGCCTTTCATCGCCCAACTGGAACCCGACTGCCTGCTGGAAGCCTTCCTGGCCCATCCGCCGGCAGGCTTCGAGGCGCACTATTCGGCGCAGGGCATGCCGTGCTTTGTCGCGCCGTTCAACCTGCTGACCACGGCCGACGACGCATTGCGCCGGCGCGTTACCCGGCTGCCGCTGTATCGCTGGTGGGGCAGACTGTTGCAATGGCGTACACGCTTCGCAGGAACCACAGTGTCGGAATACGCGCTGCTGCCATCAACCGTGACGCCTGCCGCGCTGGCGCAGGGGCTGAAGTCCGCGTATGGATCGGAATGTCGGCTATTGATCGTCAAGGACATTGCACAGGACTCGCCGCTGCTCGCCGCCGCGGACAACGCTTACGCGCGTGCCTTCGCCAGCGCCTGCGAGGCGCAGGGTTTCGTGCTGCTCGAAGGCCAGGCGCTGGCGTGGGTGCCGATTGATTTCGACACAGAGGAGGACTATCTGGGTCGACTTTCCGCAGGACGGCGCAAGAATATCCGGCGCAAGCTGCGTTCGCTTGCCGACATCGAGATCGAGCGCGTGCCCACCGGCGATGCGCGATTCCATGACACGGAGACGCTGGCCGAATTCCATGCACTGTTCGAGAACGTCTACGCGCAGAGTGATGTGCACTTCGACCGGCTGAGCGCAGCGTTCTTCCGCACGCTGTTGCAGGCTGCCGGCGGGGTGATGTTCGTCTATCGCCACGCGAGCCGGATGATCGGCTGGAACCTCTGCTACGAGCACGATGGCAAGCTGCTCGACAAGTACATCGGCTTCGCCTATCCACAGGCACGCGAACACAACCTCTACTTCATCAGCTGGATGCACAATCTCGGCTACGCGCGCCGTCGCGGACTCACCCACTACGTGGCCGGCTGGACCGATCCGGAGGTCAAGGCCTTTCTCGGCGCGAGCATGACCTTTACCCGTCACGCGGTATACGCGCGCAATCCATTGCTGCGCATGCTGCTGCGCCGGATCGGCGGACGCTTCGAAAGCGATCGCAGCGGGCTGGAGGCGCGAACTGCCCATGAATGATCTGACTCATCGGCCCGTCGTGCTCGACATCGACCAGTCGACCGGGCCACTGCCCGATCGACTGCTGCTGGCGCTGGAGCACTGGCAGGAATCGATCCGATTCGGCTGCTCGCTGGCGGTGATGCGGCGCTTCGGCGCGATGCTCGACGACATGCTGCCGGCGAGTTACGGCACCGTGTTCACCGGCAGCGGCGATTTCCATCACCTGAGCTGGCCGCTGATTGCGCGGCTGCCATCCTCGGCGCCGGCCCTCGTCAGGCCGGTCCAGGTGGTGGTGCTGGACAACCATCCGGACAACATGCGTTTTCCGTTCGGCGTTCATTGCGGCTCGTGGGTGCGCCGCGTGGCGATGCTGCCGAATGTCAGTCATGTGCATGTGCTGGGCATCACCTCGGGCGATATCGGCCGCGCGCATGCGTGGGAAAACTACCTGGCACCGCTGCATCACGGCCGGCTCAGCTACTGGTCGATCGGCGTTGATACCGGCTGGTCGCGCACGCTTGGTCTGTCGAAGGCGTTCCGTGATTTCGATTCGCCGGCGCAGCTGGTCGACGCATTCGCCGAATCGCAACGCGCACACACCGCGACCAGCTATCTGTCGATCGACAAGGATGTGTTTGCGCCGGAAGTTGCACGCACCAACTGGGACCAGGGCGTGCTGCAGCTGGATCACGCGCTGGCATTGATCGGCAGCCTGGATGGAAGGCTGGTCGGCAGCGACATCAACGGCGAGGTCTCGCACTATCGCTACCGCAGCTGGTGGAAGCGTCGGCTGTCGGCCATGGACGAGCAGCCGGTGATCGACCCGGCGCAGTTGTTCGACTGGCAAGCCCAACAGCATGCTTTGAATCTGCAACTGCTGGCGGCGATCCGTGCATGTTCGGGTTGATCAGCCCAGCGACTCGCTCAATACGTCGCGGATCGTTCCGAAGTCATCGTCAGTCATCCATGGGCTGTTGCTGATCGTCAGGCTGCGGGCGGCGAAGTCGCTTGCGTTGGGTACATCCTGCGTGGGCACGATATCGGACAGGTACGCGTAGTCGGGCAGGGCGTGGATGAACAGGCGGCTGACGCCGAGGCCGGATTGCCACAGTTTCGCCAGCGTGGCGTCGCGCTGTTGCTGGTCGCGCAGCAGCACCAGCAGGAACGGCCAGGTGCCTTGCGCGCCTGCCGGATCATCCAGCACTTCGACGCCATCGATGTCACGCAACTGCGTTGCCCGACGCTTCGCCTGCGCCGCCAGGCTGACGAGAAAATCAGGCAGGCGGACAGCGGCATGTGTGCCGACCGACTGTCGCCAATGACCGACCGGGTGCAGGGGAATCTCCAGCGAAAAATCGTCACCCACCGCACTGACCGGATCACCGCGCCGAAGTGCGCGGCGCAGCGGTTTTCCATACGCCAGGCGCAATCCACTGGGTCGATACAAGGCGGCATAGCCGAGCAGTTCGATGCTGCGACGGAACTCCCAGCGGAAACTCTTCGGGACGATGCGCCTGGATGTCTGCATCAGGCGCTCGCGCACGATCGGGTCGCGAGCGAGCAGAAGTCCACCTTCATAGATCGACAGCCCCTTGCCGGCGGCCAGACTGAAAAAACCGATGTCGCCGGCGAGTCCCACGCTGAGCCCGTCACGCGTGGCGCCGAGCGCCTGCGC
>JBDTZX010000227.1:0-3426 GCA_040004895.1 Rhodanobacter sp.
GCGCCCGGCAAGGGCATCATCGCCATCGACGAATCGACCAATACCATCAAGAAGCGCTTCGAAGCGGTCGGCATCGAGAACAGCGAAGAGAATCGCCGCGCCTATCGCGAACTGCTGCTGACCACACCAGGCCTCAACGAGCACATTTCCGGCGCAATCCTGTACGACGAAACGATCCGCCAGTCGACCAGGGATGGCGTGCCGTTCACCCAGCTGATGAAGAAGCTCGGCATCATCCCCGGCATCAAGGTCGACAAGGGTCCGCAGCCGCTGGCCGGGTTCCCGGGCGACGTGGTCACCGAAGGTCTCGATGGCCTGCGCGAGCGTCTGCAGGAATACGCGAAGCTGGGTGCGCAGTTCGCCAAGTGGCGCGCGGTGATCAACATCAGCGAGGACAACCCCAGTTCCACTGCGATCGAGGCGAACTGTCACGTGCTGGCTCGTTACGCCGCGTTGTGCCAGGAAGCAGGCATCGTACCGATGGTCGAGCCTGAGGTGATCATGGATGGCGACCACAGCATCGAGGTCAGCTACGAGGTGCACGAAGCGGTGCTGCGCAGCCTGTTCAATGCGCTGTACGAGCAGAACGTGATGCTGGAAGGCACCATCCTGAAAGTCAGCATGGTCATCCCGGGCAAGGATTCGGACGAGCAGGTGGATGCCGAGGAAGTCGCCGAGGCCACCGTGCGCGTACTCAAGACCACGGTGCCGGCGTCGTTGCCGGGTATCGTGTTTCTTTCCGGCGGACAGACCGACGAGCAGTCCACTTCGCATCTGAATGCGATGAACCAGATCGGTCCGCATCCGTGGCCGTTGTCGTTCTCCTACGGCCGTGCGATGCAGCAGGCGGCATTGCACCTGTGGGCCAAAGACATGAAAGGCAACTATGCCGAGGCGCAGAAGATCGTGCATGCGCGCGCCCGCGACAACGGGCTGGCGGCACTGGGCCAGTGGAACGGCTGATCGCACCGGAGCGCGTTTGCGTGCTATCCAACTTGACGTGAAAAAACGGGCGCCGCAAGGCGCCCGTTCTCGTTGCAGACCATGGTCGATCGATCAGAAGCGGTATTCCGCACTGGCCGAAACCATGTCGGTGCTCAGGTCGACGTTGTGCTTCTTCGCGTCGAAGTAGTCGTAGTTCAGGCCCACACTGAGGTTGCTGGTGAGGTTGTAACCCACACCGGCGCCACCGTACCAGCTGGAGTTGTCCAGACCTTCGCGGACCGGGTTGGAGTCGTTGCTCAGACCGTGTCCCTTCCAGTTGTAAAGGCCGGCGCGGCCGCTGAGGTACCAGTTCGAGCTGAGATCCAGATGGGCGTTGGCACCGGCGGTCCAGCCATGCAGCTGGGACTTGCCCGGAGCAACGACGGACTGGCTGTTGAAGACGTTCTTGGCGCGGATGTTGCCCAGGTCGTTGTAGCCCACTTCGCCACCCAGGGAGAAGTTCGGCGCCAGCGCCCAGCGGTAGCCTCCATTGAGCGAGTAGCCGGTGTCGTGGCCGTTGTCGTACGGACCTTGATTGATGGCGGTGCGGCCGACGTTTCCGTTGACGAACCAGCCGCCGTTGTCGGCGGGCGCGCTTTGTGCGGACACGACAGGAATGGCCAACAGGCCGGCAGTACCGATGGCGAAGGCAAGCAGGTTTTTCTTGATTTTCATGAGGGTGCTCCAGTGGTCATGGCAGCCGGCCCAAAGGGGGAGTGGCCGCTGCGGCGGGTGCGTCGCCCAAGTCGGGCAGCGACACCTGCCACTGAGATGGCGCAGGTCTCGAAAGATTCAATACCGTTTAGTACAGTATTAATCCAGGGTTAAGCAGAGGAGAAAAGGCGGGCGTCAACCGACGCCCGCCCGGACGTTTCCTCAGAAGCGATATTCGGCCGTCAGTGATGCCGTGTCTGTGGTCAGATTGATGTTGCTCTTCTTGGCCTGGTAGTAGTCATAGGACAGGCCCAGCCCGAAATGCGGGGTGAAGTCGTAGCCGACACCGGCGCCAGCGTAGTAGTCGACCTTGTCGAGGTCATGCCGATTGATGTCCTGGTCCGCATAGCCGTGGCCTTTCCAGCCGTACACGCCGGCACGGCCGCTGAAGTACAGGCCCTGCCAGATATTGATGCGGCCGTTCACACCGGCGGTCCAGCCACGCAGGGCATTGCGCTGCTTGGTCAGGTTGACGTCATTGCTGTTGAACGCATTCTTGACCTTGAAGTTGCCCAGGTCGTTGTAGCCGACATCGAGGCCTAGGCCGAGATCAGGACCGACCTTCCAGCGGTAGCCACCGCTGAGCGAGTAGGTGGTCGGATGATCGTTGTACGGACCTTTGCTGATGTGCGCCTGTCCAGCGCTGCCGTCGACAAACCAGTTGCCGCTGCCGACCGGCTGACCGGGCTGATAGTTGCCGTTGGATGCACTGCTGTCTGTGATCTGCGGTGTGTGGGTGTCGGCGGTCGGAGCAGCCATCGGTGCGGTGGCCTGTGCTGCTGCGGTGGATGCATCCTGCGCGAAGACAGGGAGGGCGCAAAAGCCCATCGAGGTGATGGCGAGGGCAACTAGTGTCTTTTTCATTATGGGTACTCCTTCGTGCAACTTGACGTGCGCAGCGAACGCTTGGGGACGCGCTCGACAGCGACGCACGGGAAAACGTGCGCCGGAGCATTGGACCCATCCGAGTCTGAAGCTTGTCGGTATTCGCAAATGAAAAATTAAGGTTGAATTAATTTGCGTCCCGGAAGCGCCGCGGGACGGTGCCTGTGAGCGATCAGCGAGGCGACAGCGATCAACCGGATCGGCGACAATGCCCGCTTTTCGCCTTCACGGAGATTGCACAATGACCACCCGACGCGAACTCGCCAACGCCGTGCGCGCTCTCGCCATGGACGCCGTCGAGGCTGCCAAGTCCGGTCACCCGGGCATGCCGATGGGCATGGCCGATATCGCCGAAGTGCTGTGGAACGATTTCCTGCAGTTCAACCCCGCCAATCCGAAGTGGCCGAATCGCGACCGCTTCGTGCTGTCCAATGGGCACGGCTCGATGCTGCAGTACGCATTGCTGCACCTGACCGGCTTCGACCTTCCGATGGAGCAACTGAAGCACTTCCGTCAGCTGCATTCGAAGACCGCCGGTCATCCCGAAGCCAGCGAAACGCCGGGAGTCGAAACCACCACGGGGCCGCTGGGGCAGGGTCTGGCCAACGCGGTCGGTTTCGCCCTCGCGGAGAAAGTGCTGGCGGCGCATTTCAACCGGCCCGGTCATGACGTGGTCGACCACCACACCTATGTGTTTCTCGGCGACGGCTGTCTGATGGAAGGGATTTCGCACGAAGTCGCCTCGCTGGCCGGCACCTGGCAGCTCGGCAAGCTGGTGGCGGTGTACGACGACAACGGCATCTCGATCGATGGCGAAGTGCACGGCTGGTTCACCGACGACAC
>JBDTZX010000537.1:0-11568 GCA_040004895.1 Rhodanobacter sp.
TCGACATGCCGGCCGCAGCCGCCGGATCGGCGCCCATCACGCGCGCATGCATCGCACGTACGCCGATCAGGCCGAGCATCTCCACCAGCATCACTGCCGCGACGATCACTCCGACCGGCAGAAATTTCACGAAGCCCTCGCGCAGACGTTCCTGGTCGATGTCCAGCATCATCACCACGAACAGAAACAGCACCATTACCGCACCGACATAGACGACGATCAACGCCAGCGCCAGGAACTCTGCGTCGATCAGCATCCACAGGCAGGCCGCGCTGAAGAACGTCAGCACCAGTGCCAATACGGCGTGCACGGTGTTCTTCAGCGTGATCACCGAAAGCGCCGCCACCACGGTGACAAAGCCGAAGGCGTAGAAGCAGATGAGTTGCAGCAGTTGGGAATTCATCATGGGCCTCAACGGTACGCCGCGTCTTGTGCGCGGTCGGCGGCGATCTGCTGCTCGAAGCGGTCGCCGATGGCGAGCAGCTGCGACTTGGTCACCACGTTTTCGCCGCGATGCTCGAAATGGTACTCGTGGATGCTGGTCTCGACGATCGAGTCGACCGGGCAGCTTTCCTCGCAGAAGCCGCAGTAGATGCACTTGAACAGGTCGATGTCATAGCGCGTGGTGCGGCGCTGGCCGTCGCTTTCGCGCGGCGCGGAATCGATCGTGATCGCCAGCGCCGGGCACACCGCCTCGCACAGCTTGCACGCGATGCAGCGTTCCTCACCGTTCGCGTAGCGACGCAGCGCGTGCAGGCCGCGAAAGCGATTCGACTTCGGAATGTGTTCCATCGGATAGCGCACGGTGTACTTCGGCTTGAACATGTAGCGCATGGTCAGCGCCATGCCCTGAAACAGTTCAACCAGCAACAGACTCTTGAAATAGCGGGACACGCTGGACATGAGATTCTTCAGACTCCCGTACCGATGCTGACCAGGCCGTAGTACTTCATGCAGCCGGCGACGAGAACCCACACGATCGCGATGGGGATGAACACCTTCCAGCCCAGACGCATGATCTGGTCATAGCGATAGCGCGGAAAGGTGGCGCGAAACCACAGGAACATGAAGGAAAAGATGAAGGCCTTGATGAACAGCCAGATGAAGCCGCCGGTCCAGATCCAGTTCACCCAAGGCGACACGTCGGCGTGGATCCAGCCCTGCAACGGGCTCAGCCAGCCACCCATGAACAGGATCGAGGCCAGAAAGCTGACCAGGATCATGTTGGCGTATTCGGCCAGGAAGAAGATCGCGAACGCCGAGCCGGAATATTCCACGTGGAAACCGGCGACGATCTCCGACTCGCCTTCGGCCACGTCGAACGGCGCGCGGTTGGTCTCGGCCACGCCGGAGATGAAATAGATCACGAACACTGGCAGCAGTGGCAGCCAGAACCAGTCAAGGAAACCCTTGCTGCCCGCCTGCGCATTGACGATGTCGGTGAGGTTGAGCGAACCGGCCAGCACCAGCACGCAGACCAGACACAGACCCATGGCCAGTTCATACGAAATGACCTGGGCGGCCGAACGCATCGCACCCAGCAATGCATAGCGCGAGTTGGAAGCCCAGCCCGCCAGGATGATCCCGTACACGCCCAGCGAGGTCATCGCCAGCAGGTACAGCACGCCCGCATTCGCGTTCGACAGCACCATCCTGCTGCTGAACGGGATCACCGCCCACGCGGCCAGTGCGGGGATCAGGGTCAGCAGCGGTGCCAGGTAATAGAGGAAACGGTTCGCATTGGTCGGAAGGATCACTTCCTTCAGCAGCAGTTTGAACACGTCGGCGAACGCCTGCAGCAGGCCGAACGGTCCGATCTTGTTCGGTCCGAGCCGCACGTGCATCCAGCCGATGACCTTGCGCTCCCAGTACACGAACATCGCCACCGCGATGATCAGCGGCACCGTGATGCACAGGATGTAGATGATCGGCCACACGATCTGGTTGATGAGTTGATCAGCCATGCTCATGCCTTGCTCAGCGTGATGGGCGCGCCATACGGCGGCAGCGCAGCGGTGGAATCCTGCGCCGCTTCGATCCACACCGTGCCGTCCGGCACCGACGCATCGATCACCAGCGGCAACTGCACCTGGCCTGTCTGCACCTTGGTGCTTCCAGCGAGGCCTTGACGCTGCGCCTCATCCGCATTGATGCGCACGGCAGGCGCACGATTGAGCGGGTGTGCATTGAGCGCAACAGCGCGACGCAACACGGCGTCGCCGCGATAGATCGGCCATGTGGCGAGACGTGTGAGACCTGTGGATGTCGCGCGCGCGGCGAGTCCATCGCGCGACGAAACAGCACGTTCGCTGATGCCATTGCGCAGACCAGGCAGATCATCGAATTCGAAACCGGCCAGTTGCAGCGCCCCGCCCAGCGCGCGCAGCACGCGCCAGCCCGGGCGCGCCTGACCCGGCGCCTTCGCGCCTGCGAGAACACTTTGTGCAAGACCTTCCACGTTGACCAGCGTGGCGTCGATTTCAGGCAGCATCGTGATCGGCAGAATCACATCGGCCACTTCGCGCAGCGCAGGGCTGGCGTAGGCACTGAATGCCACTACGTGCTCCGCTTCCTGCAGCGCCTTCAGAGTCGCACCGCCGTCGGCGAAATCGTGCGGCGGCTCCACGCCATACAACAGGTAGCTCTTGCGCGGCTGCGCCAGCATCGCCCGTGCATCCAGCCCGCCGTTGCCGGGCACGACGCCGAGCTTGGCCAGACCGACGGCATTGGCGCCGACCGAAAGCTCGTTGTACGCCGCGCCGGTGGCTGCGGCGATGAAACGGGCGATGGCACGCAACCACGATGCCTGCGGATGCGTGACTGCGGCTTCGCCGAGCAATACGACCCCCTTGCCCTGCTCCGCCGACTGCTTCAATGCGGCAAACGCATCCTTGTAACCATCGTCGCTCTGCGCCGCGTTGATCGCATCGGCCAGCGCTGCCGGCACAGATACTCCGCTGTCGACCGCGGCTTTCGCCAGGGCGAGCAATGCATTGACCATAGCTTGAGGCGCGACGATCGACTCGCCTGCCAGCATGTAATTGAAATCGAAGTGCGCGGGATTGACGGTATAAACTCTCGCGCCCTTTTTCACCGCCTGATGCAGGCGATGATTGAGCAGCGGCATTTCATGACGTAGATCGGAGCCGACCAGTAGCGCCGCGCCGACGTTCGCAAATCCGGCCACCGACAGGCCAAACGGCTGCGCCACCGCGTTATCGGCAAAATCGAGCTGGCGCAGACGGTGATCGATGTGCGCGCTGCCCAGGCCGCGAGCCAGTCGCATCAGCAGGTCGCCTTCCTCGTTCGAGGTGGACGGATGCACCAGCACGCCGAGTTCATTGCCAGGCAACTTGCGCAAGGCTTCACCGGCGAAACCCAGTGCATCTTCCCAGGTCGTCACCTGCCACTGGCCATTGCGCTTCACTTCAGGCGCGCCGAGTCGATCGGCGGCGTAGAGGCCCTGGTGGCTGTAGCGATCGCGATCGGACAGCCAGCATTCGTTGATCGATTCGTTGTCGCGCGGCACGGTACGCAGGACTTCACCACGGCGCGTGTGCAGCCACAGGTTGGAGCCGAGGCCGTCGTGATAGCCGATCGACGGCTTGGCGATCAGCTCCCACGCACGCGCCTGGAACTGGAACGGCTTGTTGGTGAGCGCGCCAACCGGACACACGTCGATGATGTTGCCGGACAGTTCGGTCTCCAGCGTCTTGCCGATATAAGTGCCGATCTGCAGATTCTCGCCACGGCTCATGCCGCCGAGTTCATAGGTGCCGGCGATCTCGCTGGTGAAGCGCACGCAGCGCGTGCACTGGATGCAGCGGGTCATCTCGGTGGCGACCAGCGGGCCGAGGTTCTCGTCCGCCACGGTGCGTTTGCGCTCGGTGTAACGCGACACGCTGCGGCCGTAGCCTAGCGCGACATCCTGCAGTTCGCACTCGCCGCCCTGATCGCAGATCGGGCAATCCAGCGGATGGTTGATCAGCAGGAATTCCATCACGTCTTTCTGGAACTTCAGCGCCTTGTCCGAGCGCGTCATCACCTTCATGCCTTCGGCCACCGGCGTGGCGCAGGCCGGCTGCGGCTTGGGCATCAGCTTGCCGCCCATCTCCACGTCGACCAGACACATGCGGCAGTTGGCGGCAATCGGCAGCTTGCGGTGATAGCAGAAGCGCGGGATCGCGATGCCGACGCCATCGGCCGCCTCGATGATCATCGCGCCCTTGCGGATCGAGGTGGGCTTGCCGTCGACCTCGATGTTGACCAGATCGGGCGCAGCGTTGCTGGTGGGCTGCGCACTCATGCGGCAACTCCATGCGGGCTTGATTCAATATCGATGCCGGCCAGCTTGTCGTCGGTCATCGACCGACCATGCTGCACGAAGTATTCGAACTCGTTCCAGAAACGTCCGAGGAAACCTTGCACCGGCCATGCGGCCGCCTCGCCGAAGGCACAGATCGTGTGACCTTCGATCTGGCCTGCGACCGCCTTCAGACGATGCAGGTCATCGGTGGTGCCGTTGCCTTCCACGATGCGCGACAGCACCCGATACATCCAGCCGGTGCCTTCACGGCACGGCGTGCACTGGCCGCAGGACTCGGCGAAGTAGAAGCGCGAGATGCGGTGGCACATCTTCACCATGCAGGTGGTCTCGTCCATCACGATGACCGCGCCGGAGCCGAGACCGGAGCCGGCCTTCTGCAGCGAGTCGAAGTCCATCGTCATGTCCATCATGATGTCGGCCGGCAGCACCTTCATCGATGCGCCGCCGGGAATCACCGCCTTCAGCTGGTGACCGTTGCGCACACCACCGGCCAGCGCCAGCAGATCCTTGAACGGCATGCCGAGTCGAACCTCGAAGTTCCCCGGCTTGGCCACGTGGCCGGATACCGAGAAGATCTTCGGTCCGCCGTTGTTCGGCTTGCCCAGATTGAGGAACCAGTCGGCGCCGTTGCGCAGGATCGCCGGCACCGACGCATAGGTCTCGGTGTTGTTGATCGTGGTCGGCTTGCCGTACAGGCCGAAGTTGGCCGGGAACGGCGGCTTGAAGCGCGGCTGGCCCTTCTTGCCTTCCAGCGATTCCATCAGCGCGGTTTCTTCACCGCAGATGTACGCGCCCGCGCCGAGCGCGTTGTGGATGTCCACATCCAGTCCGGTACCCTGAATATTCTTGCCGAGCAGGCCCGCCGCGTAGGCTTCCTTCAACGCCTCCTCGAGATGCTCGAACGGCTCGTGATGGAATTCGCCGCGCAGATAGTTGTAAGCCACCGTCGAACCGGTGCAGTAGCAGGCGATGGCCAACCCTTCGATCACCGCGTGCGGGTTGTAGCGCAGGATGTCGCGATCTTTCGCCGTGCCCGGCTCCGATTCATCCGAGTTGCACAGAATGTATTTCTGCATGGTGCCCTTGGGCATGAACGACCACTTCAGGCCGGTCGGAAAACCCGCGCCGCCGCGACCGCGCAGGCTGCTCTTCTTGACTTCGTCGATCAATGCGGCTGGATCGGGCTTCTCGGCCAGGATCTTCTTCCACGCCTTGTAGCCGTCCATCTGCAGATAGCTGTCCATCGCCCACGGCTTGTCGAAATGCAGCGTGGTGTAGACAACCTGGTGATCCTGCGGTGCGGGTCCGACGGCCATCAGTGGTTCCCCCCGACATGACCATGCACGACCGGCGCATCGGCGCTCAGGCCATCGAGAATCGCATCGAGCTTTTCGGTGGTCAGGTGCTCGTGGTAGTGCCCGTTGACGGTCATCGCCGGCGCGTAGACGCAGGCGGCGATGCACTCCTCCTCGCGCTTCAGGTACACGCGTCCATCGGGAGTGCTTTCACCGAGCTTGATGCCGAGCTTCTTCTCGCAATGGCTCACCAGTCCTTCGGCGCCATTGAGCCAGCACGAGATATTGGTGCAGATCGCCACGTTGTTGCGGCCGACCGGCTTGGTCTCGAGCATCGAGTAGAAGCTGGCGACCTCGTACGCCCACACGGTGGGCAGGTCGAGATATTTCGCCACCGCGGCGATCAGCTCGTCGGTGAGAAAACCCCCGTTCTGTTCCTGCGCGGCGAACAGCGACTGGATAAGCGCCGAGCGCTTGCGGTCGGGCGGGAACTTGGCAACCCACTCGTCGATGTGATGACGGGTGTGATCGGAGAGTGCGACGAGCGGGTCGACGTTCCTGACCTGCTCGAAATGTCCGGTGGCTTTCATGCGTTTCTCCGTCGTGCCGGCTCAGCGATCCACTTCGCCGAACACGAGGTCATAGGTTCCGATCATGGCGACCACGTCGGCGAGCATGTGGCCGCGCACGATGGTGTCCATGGATGAAAGATGGGCAAAGCCCGGTGCGCGCAGGTGCACGCGGAACGGCTTGTTGGCACCGTCGGAAACCAGGTAGCAGCCGAACTCGCCCTTGGGCGCCTCGACCGCACAGTAGGTTTCGCCGGCCGGCACGCAATAGCCTTCGGTGAAGAGTTTGAAGTGATGGATCATGGCTTCCATGTCCTCCTTCATCTCGACCCGCGACGGCGGTGCGACCTTGAAGTTCCTGACCATCACCGGGCCCGGATTCGCACGCAGCCACTTTACGCACTGCTGGATGATCCGGTTTGACTGGCGCATCTCTTCCACGCGAACCAGGTAACGGTCGTAGCAATCACCGTTGACGCCGACCGGAATGTCGAAATCCATCTCGGCGTACTTCGCATATGGCTGCTTTTTGCGCAGATCCCATTCGACACCCGAACCACGCAGCATCGCGCCGGTCATGCCCCACTGCTGGGCCAGTTCCGGGCTGATCACGCCGATGCCGACGGTGCGCTGTTTCCAGATGCGGTTGTTGGTCAGCAACTCTTCGTACTCGTCGACCTTGGACGGAAAATCGGCGGTGAACGCGTCGAGGTAGTCCAGCATCGAACCTTCGCGCCAGCTGTTGATGCGGCTGAGATCGCTGCCCTTGTGCCACGGCGACTCGCGATACTTCGACATGTGATCGGGCAGGTCGCGATAGACGCCGCCGGGCCGGTAATAGGTCGCGTGCATGCGCGCACCGGACACTGCCTCATAGACGTCCATCAGTTCCTCGCGCTCGCGGAACGCGTACAGGAACACCGCCATCGCGCCCAGATCGAGCGCGTTCGAGCCGATCCACATCAGGTGATTCAGGATGCGGGTGATCTCGTCGAACATGGTGCGGATGTACTGCGCGCGCTCCGGCGCCTCGATCCCCAGCAGGGTTTCGATCGCCTTCACGTACGCGTGCTCGTTGCACATCATCGACACGTAGTCGAGGCGGTCCATGTAGCCGATCGACTGGTTGAACGGCTTCGATTCGGCCAGCTTCTCGGTACCACGATGCAACAGGCCGATGTGCGGGTCGGCGCGGACGATGGTCTCGCCATCCATCTCCATCACCAGGCGCAGCACACCGTGTGCGGCCGGATGCTGCGGACCGAAGTTCATCGTGTAATTGCGGATTTCCTGCATGCTCAATTCTCCCGCCAGTGATCGGCGGCTTCGGCTTGGGCCTGCACCAGGTCGGCGTCGTGGCGGATGGTTCGCGGCACCAGCACGCGCGGCTCGATCGTCACCGGTTCGTAGATCACCCGCTTCTGCTCGGGGTCGTAGCGCACTTCGACGTTGCCGATCAGCGGGAAGTCCTTGCGGAACGGATGGCCGACGAAACCGTAGTCGGTGAGGATGCGGCGCAGATCCGGATGGCCATCGAAGATGATTCCGTACAGATCGAACGTCTCGCGCTCGAACCAGTTCACTCCCGGCCAGATCAGGATCAGCGACGGTACCACCGGCAAACTGTCATCCGCGCAGAACACGCGCAGGCGCAGGCGCCGGTTGTGCTCGATCGAAAGCAGATGGATCACCGACGCGAAACGGCGTGGCGCAGACTGGCCGCGAGGGCGCCCGGCCCAGTCGAAGCGACCCATCGCCTGCCCTTCCACGCCGCGCGAGAAACCGTCGCCGCCGGCGGTATCGGTTTCCCACTCGGTCTGGCCATAGCCGAGATGGTCGAGTCCGCACAGGTCGATCAGTTCGCTGAAACGGAACGCCGGCTCGTCGCGCAAGGCCGTCGCCACCGCGATCAGGTCGGCGGCCGCCAACTCGGCGGTGATTTCGTTGCGTACCTTGCTGACGGTCAGTGTGTCGCCGAATCGCGCAGCGAGCTGCTCGGCCAGCGAGGTCGGATGTGGTTCGGACATGTCAGGACCTCACGAACGCGCGATGGTGCTGGTGCGGCGGATTTTCTTCTGCAACTGCAGAATGCCGTGGATCAGCGCCTCGGCCGTCGGCGGGCAGCCGGGCACGTAGATGTCCACCGGCACGATGCGATCGCAACCGCGCACCACCGAATAGGAATAGTGGTAATAGCCGCCGCCGTTGGCGCAGCTGCCCATCGAGATCACCCACTTCGGCTCGGGCATCTGGTCGTAGACCTTGCGCAGCGCCGGAGCCATCTTGTTGACCAAGGTGCCGGCCACGATCATCACGTCGGACTGGCGCGGACTGGGGCGAAAGATCACTCCGTAGCGGTCCAGATCCAGACGCGCCGCGCCAGCATGCATCATCTCGACCGCGCAGCAGGCCAGACCGAAGGTCATCGGCCACATCGAACCGGTGCGCGCCCAGTTCATCAATTCGTCCATCCGCGCCGTGGCGAAGCCGCGCTGGATCAGCGGATTGTCGCCGCCCGGCCGCAGGATGTCGTCGACCACATTGACGGGAGGCGGGTTGTGCATCACCCGGCTGACGGAATCGATCACTCCCATTCAAGCGCTCCCTTCTTCCACACGTAGGCAAAGCCGACGATCAGCAGCAGCAGAAACAGCGCCATCTCCACCAGAGCGGTGACACCGATCTTCTCGAACACCACCGCCCACGGAAACAGGAACGCGATTTCCAGATCGAAAATGATGAACAGGATCGCCAGCAGGTAATAGCGCACGTCGAAACGCATGCGCGCGTCCTCGAACGCCTCGAAGCCGCATTCGTACGGAGCGAGTTTTTCAGCTTCGGGGCGACTCGGTCCGGCCAGCAGGCCGATCGCCAGCAACACCAGGCCGAGGCCGGTGGCAACACCGATGAACAACAGAACGGGCCAGTATTCGGCAAGCACGATGCAACGTACCTCCGCGCCATCGGGCGCATCAGTGACCGCGGGGGAACGGTCCGGCGATTCGATTCGGCAGGCCGACCGGCCCCGAAAGGCGATCAACCCCGCCTGCAGCATGCAAGCCGCGAGCGTCCGACATTCCGCGAGGTGGGATCGCGAATCCCCCCATTGTATCAGCGCGCATGGGTGCAACGACAAGCCTTGACGGCTGTGGCAACGCGAATCGACACCGTGCGCGGGATCACCGTGACGGCTTCGTCACATCGTGTGCGTGGCCCGCTCCGAGGTCAGGGTGCCGGCCAGGATGTTCTCGATCCGGCTGCGTGCCGCTTCGGCATCGCTGGATTCGTTGAAATGGATGCCGATGCCGGCGGTGCGATTACCCTGGGCACCCAGCGGACTGATCCAGACCACCTTGCCGACCACCGAAAGTCGCTCGGTCTCCTCCGCCAGCGTTACCAGCAATACCACTTCGTCACCCAGCGAGTAGGACTGCGCGGTGGGCGCGAACAAGCCCCCGTTCTTGAGAAACGGCATATACGCGTTGTACAGCGACGCCGCATCCTTGATCTTCAGGGAGATGATGCCCTGACGTGCGCCAGCGGGTTTCATGGTCGGCTCCTGCCGGGCGGCCAAGCGGCCCGGTCAATGAAGACGATCTTAGACGGTGTGATGTACTCGCACCACCCTCGCTGCATCGGTCCGACGCGCGCAACCCACGGCAGGCTCACGTTGCGCCATCCCGCCGTGCAATCTGCGATTGACGTTCGTCGACAAGACGACCCCACGAGGCCGGCGGCACCCAGCCGGCAATCCATGCCGGAACCTCGGCTCCCGGCATCGGGCGAGAAATCGAAAAGCCCTGCAGCTGGTGGCAGCCCAGCGAAGCCAGCAAGTCACCCTGCTCCGATGTCTCCACGCCTTCGGCAATCACCGTCTTGGCGAGCAGGCGTGCGGTGGTGATGACGCCCGCCGCGATCGCCATGTTGCGTTCGTCGCTGAGGATGTCCTGCACGAAACTCTGGTCGAGCTTGATGTGCTCGATGTCGAGCTGCTGGATGTGGCTCAGCGATGCGCTGCCGGTGCCGAAATCGTCCAGCCCGACGCGGATTCCGCGCCGCCGGCATTCCTCGATGACCACCTTCGCCCGCGCGTGATCCATCATCGGTCCGGTCTCGGTCACCTCGATGCCGAAGCCCACGTCCATCACGTCTGGATAGTTGTCGAGCGCGGCATCGATGTCGCTGAAGAATGCCGGATGCAGCAGGTGCCGGGTGCTGATGTTGACCGAAACGGGAATCGATATGCCGTTTTTCATCCAGGACTGGCACTGCTTCAACGCACCGTCGAGCACGTAGCGACCGATCGGTCGGGCCAGCTGCGGATCGTCCAGTACATGCATGAATTGCGCAGGTTCGACCAGCTCGTGCTCGATGTCATGCAGGCGCAACAACGCTTCCATGCCGGCAACACCGTGCAGGCCGGACAAGCCGTCGATATAGACGATCGGCTGGAACAGCAGATGCAACCGCGACTGCACCAGCGCCTGGGCAAAACGATCGCGCATGGCCTGCAGGCGCAGCTGTTCCATCTCCATTGCCGGCTCGTACAGCGCGCTGCGGTCCTTGCCGTCTTCCTTGGCGACGTACATCGCCTGGTCGGCGTGGCGCACCAATCCTTCGGCATCGGATTCGTCGAGCGGGTAAAGCGTCCAGCCCACACTCGCCGAGAGATACATTTGTTCCCCGGCCAGATGGAACGGCGCCCGCAATACCTGCAGGATGCAACGGCTGATGACGTCCAGCTGCTCGCGGCTGTCGAGGCCGGGAATCACCAGTGCGAACTCGTCGCCACCGAAGCGGGCCAGCACGTCGGCTTCACGCAGGATGCCGAGGATGCGCGCCGACACCTCGGCCAGCACGCGATCGCCGCCCTGATGCCCCGCGCTGTCGTTGACGCTCTTGAAGCGATCCAGATCCAGCACGCCGACGGCCAGCAGCGACGATTCGCTGCCCGCCCGGCTCCGCGCTTCCCCAAGCAACTGAAAAAACAATCGGCGGTTCGGCAATCCGGTGACCACATCGTAGAAGGCAAGTCGCTCGACCCTCGCCTCATGCATCTTCTGTTCGGTGATGTCCCGCTGGTGCCATAGCCATCCCTGTGGCTGGCCATCGATCGAGATCGGGGTGAAATCGCGCAGGAAGATCCGGCCGCCCTTGATTGCGACCTGATCGCCCCTGACCACTTCGCCACGGGCCATGATTTGCTGGATCCGCTGCCATTCCCGGTCGGGGTTCTCGTAGACGTCTTTCAGCCGCGCATACATGGCCGTGGTGGAACGGCCTTCGAGCTGCGCCGGCGTGTCGTTCAGGCCGAACAAGGTACAGAACGCCTCGTTGGCAAACTTCACCTGGCCGTCCTGCGACATCACCAGAATGC
>JBDTZX010000351.1:0-3423 GCA_040004895.1 Rhodanobacter sp.
CCGTAGACACTGAAATGGTTGAGCCAGAACCAGACCAGCTGCTCCTTCAGCTGATCGCCGCCATAGATCGCATGCAGCAGCTCGACCTGCGCATCCTGCATGTAGAGTTTTTTCCGGTATTCCTGCAGGGTCTTCTTCGCGGCGTCCTTTGCCGCGCCTTCTGCCGTACCCTTGAACAGTTCCTGCTGCTGCTTGTACTGCGCCAGCAATGCCATCGGGGGCGTATGCACCACCTCATAACCGTCGATCAGCTTGACGATCGCCGGCGGCAAGCTGTCGTTGCGCGAGGCAAGTTCGTCGTCCAGATACTGCTGCCTGCCAGAGGCCTGATAACGCGCCACGCTGGAGGAATCGAGCCCGAAGGTGGCGCGTTGCAGCCAGCTGACGTCGTCGTGGCTCAGCGTTTGCGTCGCATGCAACGGGGCAGCGACACAGATCGTGGCGAGAAGGGCCGACACGCCGCGCAGCGGCGCTGACGTCATCAGCTGGCGAAACGGAAAGAAAGACATGCACGGCGCCTTGCGTTGACCGGCTGACGACGAAGTGCCGCCAGATCCGAGCTACAACGCAGCCGGCTGTGATCCGGATGACACGCAGGTCTATTTCCGTTCAGAGACGTGCGCATGTTCAGAACTCGTCGACGAACTCGATGCCCGCATCACGATCGTGGGCCACCACCTCGGCACTGCCGCGCACGGTGTCGGCAATCTGGTCGTTGGGCGCATCCACCTCGATGTAGTAAACCTGACCTTCGGTGTCGCTCACCGATTCGCTGGAGCTCGAATCGTCGCGCATGCCGGGCATCAGGTCGTCGATCTCCTCGACATGCTCGATGTCGCTGATGCCGTGGAGGGCGGCGATCACGGTGTCGGCGTCTTCGCGATTGCCGATCAGACGAAAGCGGACCATGGGCATGACGGAATTCCTCACTGAGACGGGGATTCCATGCTTGCAATGGCGACGCATGCAAAAAGTGATCGCGCGCGGTCGCCGCCACACAACACGGTTACCATGCGGCTCTACCGGCCACCGTGCGATCGACATGACGAAGACCTACGACCGCCATTATTTCGACAAGTGGTATCGCCACCCGCGGCATGCGGTCGGCTCGCCAGCCGAACTGCGGCGCAAGGTGGCGATGGCGGTCGCGCAGGCGGAGTACTACCTGGGCCGGCCGATCCGCAATGTGCTCGATGTCGGTTGCGGCGAGGCACCCTGGCGCGCGCCGCTGCGGGCGTTGCGGCCGCAGATCGTCTATCGCGGGCTGGATGCCAGCGAATACGTGGTTGCGCGCTACGGCCGCAGCCGCCAGGTCGGTCTGGCGCGTTTCGGTCAGCTCGAGCAGCTGCGTTTTGATGCGCGTTTCGACCTGATCGTGTGCACCGACGTGATGCACTATCTGAAACCGGCGGAGATCCGCGCAGGACTTCAGGGCATCGGCGAGATGCTCGAAGGGGTCGCGTTTCTCGAGGTTTTCACGAGTCGCGATGATGTCGGTGGCGACATGCAGGGCTTCGTGTCGCGCGCACCGTCGTGGTATCTGCGCGAATTCGGCAGGGTCGGGCTGTTGCCTTGCGGCGCGCACTGCTATCTCGGCCCGCGCCTGGAACGTCGCATCGCGGCGCTGGAACGCGCACAGCTGGCGAGCTGAGCGCGTTCCAGCCATTGCGGCTCCACCTGCAAGCGCTGACGGTGACGCCCTCGAACACTTGAACATGCGCACCTTGTTTCACTCGACCGTCTTGTGCCTGTAGCTGCACAGATCGCGGATGGCGCAATGCGGACAATCCGGTTTGCGCGCCTTGCATACGTATCGCCCATGCAGGATCAACCAGTGATGCGCGTCCTGCTTGAACTCCGTCGGCACCACCTTTTCGAGTTTGTTCTCGACCGCGCGTACGTCCTTGCCGGCGGCCAGTCCGGTACGGTTGGCTACGCGGAAGATATGCGTGTCGACTGCGATGGTCGGTTCGCCGAATGCGGTGTTGAGCACCACGTTGGCGGTCTTGCGGCCGACGCCGGGCAGCGCTTCCAGCTGTTCGCGCGTGTGCGGCACCTCACCGCCGTGTTGTTCGATCAGCAGGCGACATAGCGCGATCACGTTCCTGGCCTTGGCGTTGTACAGCCCGATCGTGCTGATGTAGCGCTTCAGCTTCTCCTCGCCGAGCTTGAGCATCGCTTGCGGGGTGTTCGCCACCGGATAGAGTTTTTTGGTCGCCTTGTTCACGCCGACGTCGGTGGACTGTGCCGACAGCACCACCGCGATCAGCAGTTCGAACGGCGTGCTGTAGTGCAGTTCGGTGGTCGGATGCGGATTCAGTTCACGCAAGCGGGTGAACAGGTCGATGATGTCGGCGCGCTTCACGATTCCGGCCCTGCCTGTCTTGCCTTTGCACGAGCCAGCGCCTCGAGCACCGGATTGCGCGTCGTTGCAGCGCCATCGACCGCCGCCTTGCGCGCTGCCAGTTCGGTGTCGCGCTCCATCTGCCAGCGTTGCAGCCGGGTCTCGCGTCGCTGAAAATGCGCGCGCGCCATCTCCGCATGGGGCGCATCGATCTGTTCGGCCGGCATCGGCAGCAGCACGATGCAGTCGACCGGGCAGGCGGGCACGCAAAGTTCGCAGCCGGTGCAGTCGTCGGCGATCACCGTATGCATCAGCTTCGATGCGCCGACGATGGCATCCACGGGGCATGCCTGGATGCATTTGGTGCAGCCAATGCAGTCGGCTTCCACGATCCGGGCCAGCGTGCGCGGCTTCTCGACGCCGTTCACCGGATTCAGCGGCAGGACCGGCCGCTGCAACAGCGCAGCCAGCTTCGCGATGCCAATGGCGCCGCCCGGCGGACACTGGTTGATCGCTGCCTCGCCGCACGCCATCGCTTCGGCATAGGGCCGACAGCCGTGGTAGCCACACTGCTCGCACTGCGTTTGCGGCAGCACGGCGTCGATGCGATCCACAAGACCGATCGCTGGATCCTTCGGGGCGGGGCGTTGCGTCATGGTCGCCATTGTCGCGCAAACCGCCGCACCATCGTCCGCTTGAACTGAAGCCGATCGCCGCCATGTGGTTCTGCGTAGCCGCCCGGCGAAAGCGCCGCCCCGCGGTATGCCATCATCGGTCCCGCACGATCATCAAGGAACACGCATGCATTCCATCGACCGCACCCCCGCTTCGCTCGCCAAGGAAGCCGAAACCGTCACGCCGGAAAAACGACCGCCGCAGATCGAGGACCGCCTGTTCAAGGCGCGCACCATCCTGATCTACGGTGGCATCGACCAGAAGCTGGCCGAGCGCGTCACCGCGCGCATGCTGGCGCTGCAATACGAAAGCGATGATCCGATCACCATCTTCATCAACAGCCAGGGTGGTCACGTCGAGTCTGGCGACACCATCTACGACATGATCAAGTTCGTGAAGCCCGA
>JBDTZX010000034.1:0-3422 GCA_040004895.1 Rhodanobacter sp.
GAGCCCACCGGCAATCTCGATCAGCGCACCGGTCATCATGTCTGCGACCTGCTGTTCGGCCTGAATCGCGACCACCGCACCACGCTGGTCCTGGTGACCCATGACGCATCATTGGCCGCGCGCTGTGATCGCAGCATCGAGCTGCAGGAAGGTCGCGTGCTCGTACCGAGTATGGGCGATCGCGCATGAGGCTGATGCTGCTGGCATTGCGCAGCCTGCGCCGCGAATGGCATTTGCCGGAGCTGCGCACGCTGGCTGCGTCGCTGGTGCTGGCTGTGGTCGCACTGGGCGTGGTCGCCACGCTGGCGACGCGGATCGAGCGCGGCATGCTGGCCAGCGCCGCCGAATTGATCGGTGGCGACATCGGTGTCTCGTCGCCGAAAGAGCTTCCGGCCAGCTTCGTCAATGAGGGCCGCCGACGTGGATTGAGCAGCACGATCAGCGCGAGTTTTCCCAGTGTCGCCTTCGCAGGCCAGCAGAGCCAGCTGCTCGACGTGCAGGCTACCGATGCACACTATCCGCTGCGCGGCACGCTGGAACTTGCCGATGCGACCGGTCGCGTCATCCCGGCCCGCGCACCGGCCGCTGGCGAGGTCTATCTCGATCATCGCGCGCTGGTGGCATTGAATCTCAAGGTCGGCCAACCACTGCAGCTGGGTGGACGTCCGTTGAGGATCGCCGCCGAGCTGATGCGTCAGCCGGACGGCGGCGAACTGTTCGCGCTGGCACCACGTGCGTTGATGAGTATCACCGATGCGCAGCAGGCCGGCCTGCTCGGCACCGGCAGCCGCGCTCGCCATCGACTGTTGCTGGCCGGCGAACCCGCCGCCGTGCAGGGCTGGCGTGACTGGGCGCAATCGATCGCACTGCCGCAGGGCGCCGAGCTGATCACCCCCGAGCAGACGCAGGAGCGCATGCGCACCGCGTTCGATCGTGCAGGCGCGTTCCTGCGGCTGACCGCGCTGCTGTCGGCGCTGCTCGCCGGCGTGGCCATTGCACTGGCAGCGCAGCGGTATGCGCGACGCAAAACCAATGAAGTCGCCCTGCTGCGTGCGCTGGGAACATCCCGGCGGCGCGTGCTCGGGCTGCTGCTGGGCACCCTCGGCGCGCTCGCCCTGCCGGCGGCCGCACTCGGTCTGGTGCTGGCGCTGGGGCTGTCGCAGCTTGCGTGGTTATTCGCCAGCCAGCTGTTCGGCAGCGTGCCGACGATGCTGCCGCTGGGGCCGGCGTTTGCGGCGGCGGCGATGGGCATGGCCGTACTGGTGGGTTTTGCCTTGCCGCCGCTGGCGCGCCTCGCCGACGTGCCGCCGGTGGCGGTGTTCCGGCAGAGCGTCACGAAGCGCACGCGACGCTTCGACGCGTTGTACCTGATTCCGCTGCTGGTCGCGCTGGCGTTGATCTGGAGTCAGAGCAGTTCGCTGACGCTGGCCGGGATTCTCGCCGCCAGCCTGTTCGGCGTGGCGGTGATCGCGGCGTTGCTTGCCGCGCTTCTGTTGTGGCTGGCGCGCCGGGTCGCGCCCGGCGCGCACCCGGCGCTTCGGCTCGGACTGGCCGCGCTGGCGCGCCGACGCACGCTGAGCCTGGTGCAGGCGACCGCGTTGAGTCTCGGCCTGTGCGCACTGCTGCTGCTTGCCATCGTCGCGCCGTCGCTGTTGCAGGGCTGGCGGCAGGAGCTGCCGGCGGACACACCGAACTGGTTTGCGCTGAACCTGCAGGACGACCAGCGCGCCGGCTTCGAACACACGCTTGCGGGGATCGGCGGCAGTCAGCTCAACATGCTGCCGCTGGCGGTCGGCAAGCTCACCGCGATCAACGGCCAGCCGGTCGACCGCCTGCACTTCCAGGACGAACGCGGCAAGGAGTGGGCCGACCGCCAGCTGCGGCTGTCGTGGGCAAACGATCTGCCGCCCAGCAATCAGATCGTGGGTGGCCGGTGGCCTTCCGCGCATCCGGCGCGGGCAGAGGTGTCGATCGACACCATGTGGCGCGACATCTTCGGCCTGAAAATCGGCGACACGCTGCGTTTCGATGTCGGCGAAGGCAGCATCGACGCGCGCGTGGGCAGCATTCGCAAGGTCGACTGGAGTTCATTCCGGGTCAACTTCTTCCTGCTGCTCGACCCGGCCCACGCCGATGGACTGCCGCACACCTGGCTGGCCAGTTTCTATGAGCCGCGGGGCCATGCCGAACAGCTGGCGCAACTGTCGCGCGATTACGGCAACCTCAGCCTGATCGACGTCGATTCGCTGCTCGATCGCGTGCGCGAGATCGTCGACCGGGTCGGCAATGCCGTGCGCTGGATCCTCGGCTTCAGTCTGCTCGCAGGTGCACTGGTGCTGGCCGCCGCACTCGCCGCCAGCGCGGCCGAACGGCAGCACGAGGCCGCATTGCTGCGCACGCTCGGTGCGCGACGCGCGCAGTTGCGGGTCGCCGCCGCCTGCGAGTTCGCGCTGCTCGGACTGGTCGCCGGACTCACCGCCGCCATGGGCGCGGCTGGCGCAGGCATCTGGCTTGGCCATGCCGTGTTCCACATCGAGAACTTCGTGCCGCCGCTGCTGCCGCTCGCCGGTGGCGCGGTGATCGCTGCACTGGTGGTGATGCTGCTGGGCCTGGCTGGCACGCGCAAGGTCATTCGCACTCCGCCGATGCGCCTGCTGCGGGAGGAATGACCCGGGTCCATCCTGCCGTGATGCATCATCATGTGCCTAACTCATCACCTTGGCACGTGACGCGATGCGCAACTGGCGGAACCACCTGAGAGCGGAATGGTTGCTCGGCGTTTTCGCCCTGTTGGCCGTGGCCCTCGCGGTGATCGATCCGCGCCCTGGGTCCGACTACCGACGCTGGCTGCAACTGCCCACGCTGGCCGGGCTGACCGGCTTGCTGATCGCCATCCAGGGCATCCGCGACAGTGGACTGGTACAACAGGCGGCATCGATCGTGGTGGCGCGCGCTCGGTCCGTGCGCAGCCTCGGCTTGCTGCTGGTGGCCGCGACCGCGGTGCTGTCGATGGTGTTGACCAACGATGTCAGCCTGTTCCTGATCGTCCCATTGACATTGGCGATCGGCGCGGTGTCAAACCTGCCGATCCTGCGCATGGTGATTCTCGAAGCCCTGGCGGTGAACGCCGGTTCGACCTTGAGCCCGATCGGCAATCCACAGAACCTGCTGCTGTGGCAGCACTCGGGGATTCCGTTGCTGCATTTCGCGCTGGCCATGTTGCCGAGCGCGGCGGTCATGCTCGTGCTGGTCGCCCTGCTCACGGGGTTTTGGCTGCCGCGCGAACGGATCGAGCTGAGCCGAGAGCAGATCGACGGGAAAACAATTTCCGCCCGACTCGGCCGATGGTCGATGTTTGCGCTGCTGGCGATGGTGCTGCTGATGGAATACGGGCACGCCGCGCTGGGTGCCGTCATTCTGCT
>JBDTZX010000285.1:0-11494 GCA_040004895.1 Rhodanobacter sp.
TGCGCGAAGCCGGTGAGGCGATGGGTTTCCATCACGTCGCCTCCGGTCCGCTGGTGCGATCGTCCTACCACGCCGATCTGCAGGCCCATGCAGCCGGTGTCACCGAGTCCGTTTGAGAGAATCCATGAAATTTCGTCACGCGCTGCTGTTGTTGCTTGCCTTCACTACCACTTGTGCCGTCGCACAGTCGGCGGCCGACCTCGGTGCCGGCAGCACCAGTCGCAAGGCGGCGGTGTGGCCGCTGAAGCCCACCGCCACCGAAGCCCAGGCCGCGCAGTTGTCGGCGCGCTTCCTGACCCGCTTCCACTACGATGCGCAGCCGCTGGACGATGCGATGTCCGCGCGCATCTACGCAGCGTATTTCAAGCTGCTCGACAGCGAGAAGGTGTTCTTCACCGAGGCCGACATGGCCAAGTTCGTGCCGCTGAAGACGCAGTTCGATGACGCGATCTGGAACCAGGACCTGTCCGCACCGTTCTCGGTCTTCAACCTCTACGTGCAGCGCGCGGTCGAGCGCATGGGCTATGCGCGCGTACTGCTCAAGAAGGGCTTCGATTTCTCCGCCAACGACAGCTACACCTATGACCGCAAGGATGCCGGATGGCCGAAGGACCAGGCCGAACTGGACGACCTGTGGCGCAAGCGCACGATGAACGACTGGCTGCGATTGAAGCTGGCCGGCAAGCCCGATGCGGAAATCCGCAAGACGCTGGACAAGCGCTATGCCGGCTACATCGACCGGGTCAAGCAGCTGGATGGCGAGGACGCGTTCCAGACCTTCATGACTGCGTATTCCAACACCACCGATCCGCACACCGATTACCTCGGTCCGCGCGACGCGGAGAATTTCGACATTCAGATGCGGCTGTCGCTGGAAGGCATCGGTGCACAGCTGCAGTCGCGCGACGACTACACCATGATCTTCAGGCTGATCCCGGGTGGCCCGGCGATCAAGTCAGGCAAATTCAAGCCGGGCGACCGCATCGTCGGGGTGGGCCAGGGCGACAGCGGCCCGCTGGTCGACGTGGTCGGCTGGCGCATCGACGACGTGACCAACCTGATCCGCGGCAAGAAGGGCACGCTGGTGCGGCTGGAAGTGCTGCCGGCCGATGTCGGCCAGGACGGCAAGCATGAACTGATCACGCTGGTGCGCGACAAGATCAGTCTCGAAGACGCTGCGGCCAGCAAGCGGATCATCGATATCAAGGACGGCAACGTCACCCGCAAGATCGGCGTGATCGAGCTGCCCTCGTTCTATTCCGATTTCGGCGCGCGCAGCGAAGGCGACAAGGATTACAAGAGCGCCACCCGCGATGTCGCCAAGCTGCTCGGCGAGCTCAAGCAGGCCGGTGTGGAAGGCGTGGTGGTCGATCTGCGCAACAACGGCGGCGGCTCGCTCGACGAGGCCGATTCGCTGACCGGACTGTTCATCGACAAGGGACCGGTGGTACAGGTGCGCAAGGCCAACGGCGAGATCGAGGCGCAGGGTGACGATGATCCGGGCATGGCCTGGAGCGGTCCGCTGGCGGTGATGGTCAACCGCGGTTCGGCGTCGGCGTCGGAGATCTTCGCCGCAGCGATCCAGGACTATCACCGTGGCCTGATCGTCGGCGAGCCGACCTTCGGCAAGGGCACGGTGCAGAACCTCGTGCAGCTCGATCGCTTCGGCAACAGCGACAGCGAGAAGCCGCAGTTCGGCGAACTGAAGATGACCATCGCGGAATTCTTCCGCATCAATGGTGGGTCCACCCAGCTCAAGGGCGTGACACCGGATATCCAGTACCCGAAGAATGGCGACGAGAAGGATTTCGGCGAATCCACCTACGACAACGCGCTGAAGTGGACGCAGATTCCGGCGGCCGCGTATCAGCCGGTGGCCAGCCTCAACGCCTACCTGCCGCAACTGCAGCAGCTGCACGACGGCCGCGTAGCGAAGTCGCCAGTGTGGAAGCTGATGCTCGACGAGCTTGCGCAGTACAAGATGATGCGCGACAAGACCACCATCTCGCTGAACCTCGCCCAGCGCGAGACCGAGCGCAAGCAGCAGGATGCGATCCAGGCCGACTTCCGCGCCCGTCACAAGAGCTTCGATGGCGGCGATGCGACGCTCGGTGACGACAGCAAGCTGGACGACGGCCTCAACGCCAACGAGCGAAGCTTCAAGAGCGAACTCAAGGAAGAAACGGACGCGAAGAAGGCCAAGGACGTGGAACTCAACGAAACCGCGCACATCCTGTTCGATGCGGTCGGCCTGATCAAGGCCGATCCGAAGCTGGCCAGCGAAGTGCTTCCTTACGGCGGTAAATCGGACGTCAGCGTGGCGAAAACGCAACCGGATGCGCCCGCGTTGCTGCAGCAGCATTGAACCGGTAACGCGACCAGGATTGATCAGGGGCGGTGCTGAGCACCGCCCCTTTTTTATGGGCTGTAGCCGAGACGCTCGATCCATGGTTGCAGCGTTGGCAGCACCGGCTCGAATGGTTCGCGATAGTTCTGCCAGCGGTCGACGGCGTTGCGGTGGACTGCTTCGGTCACTTGCGCGTAGCTGGGCGTGCTGATGAAACGCTTGCCGCGCGCATGCTCGGCGAAACGCGTCATCGCCGAGGTGTCCGCCGTTTCGAGGAAGTGTCCCAGCCGCGCGACCTGCTCGTCGAACTGGCTGACCACGGATTCGTAACGCCACTCCAGCACGTTGGGCGCAAAAATCCCGACGTCGTGGTACCACTGCTCGAATGCTTGCGCATAGCCCTGCGCCAACCGTTGCAGCGACGAACACAGCACCATGAAGGCCGGCGAGCGGAACGGTTGCATGTTGCAGCTGAGCAGCACATCACACGGGTGGCGCAGGCACAGGATGATGCGTGCATGCGGAAACAGCCGCATGATCATCGGCAGGCACAGCATGTTGAGCGGATTCTTGTCGACCAGGCGACGTTCGCCCAGGCCCGGCACCACCTGACCCACCCGGCGTTGATAGACGCTGCGCAACTGATCGGCGTCTTCCTGCGTCAGGTCTGCCAGGTCCGCCGGGTAATGCTGTCCGGCCAGCTCCATGCCTTCGATCAGGTCATGGATATACGCGCGCTCATCCATCGACTGGAAATCCGGATGGGCGTCGAGCATCTGTTCCAGCAAGGTAGTGCCCGAGCGCGGGAAGCCGACCACGAAGACCGGGCTTTGTCTTCTGCCAGGGGAAATCAGTGGTTTCCAGCCAGCATGGGCATCACGCCCGACGCGGCCGCCGGCCACCTGCAGCGGTCGGCTGTCTGCCAGCAGCAACTCCGGCACCACGTGGCGGGCGATCCCGAGTTGCGTGGCATGCGCTTGCTGCAGCGCTTGCCATGCCTCGGCGTAGCGTCCTTGACGATCAAGGGCGGACGCCAGGCCAAAAGCGGCGCTGGCCTGGCTTTCGTCATCGATGGCGCTGGCAAGCGCGCGCCGGTAAAGCGCGCCGGCCTCGGCTGGGGCGCCCCCGCGCATCGCCATGGCGGCGTGCGCGCGCCAGCCATCGGCGCGCGCCTGGTCGGCGTGGCCCGGCAAAGCCTCGAGTACATCCGGCGCCAACTGCTGCAGTTGGCCCTGCGCCGCTACGATCTGGTTGCTCCTTTCATACAGCAGGACGCGCTGTGCAGCGATGCGCAGGCGCATGAACCCGGCGACCGGTTCGGCGGGCAACTGCGCGTGCGTCAACGTATGCAGGGCTGCATCCAGATCGCCCTGGACAGAAAGCATCGCGGACAGCACCAGCGCCTGTTCGGCCGGTTGCGGTGGCCAGCCAGTAGCGCCACTCAGCATGGCTTCCTGATGCGTGTTGTCGCCGCAGACATGGCAGGCATACGCGGCCTGCAGCCGGGCTTCGATGAAGTGCGGAGCCAGCCGTACCGCATCCAGCAAGCTCTCCCTGGCGAGCAGCCATTGCCGCTGCTGCATATGGAGCAAACCCAGGTTGTAGAGCACCTCGGCATCATCCGGGGCCAGTGACAGTGCAGTCAGCAGCGCTTGTCCGGAGCCAGCCAGGTCGTCCGCCTGCCGGCAGGCGACGGCGAGATTGTTCCAGTAGGCGGAAACGTCCGGTCGCAACTGCGCCAGTCGCCGGAAGGTCGTCGCAGCCTGCTGCGGCCGGCCGGTTGCCTGCTGCGCCAGGCCAAGCAGCAACAGCGCGCCCTCGCTGTCCACCTGCGCCGGCGCGGCCTGTCCGGCGAGGACGATGACCCGCTCCGGCTCGCCGGCGTTCCAGGCGCCGGCCATCGCCTTGGCCAGATCCGTGGTCGCAGTGGACATGCCTTCTCCATCCGTCGTCTTGCTGACCGCATTATGCAAGAGGGCCGCAAACGTGTTCGCGACCCTCCTGTGCTTTCGGACGATGCTTCGCTTTGCTGAGGCTGTCAGAGCTTGATCGTTGCCCTGACCCAGTAATAACGGCCGAGCACGTCGTACGTGGCCGTATCCACGTTGTAGTTCGCGCCGTTCTGGTAGATCAGCGGTGGCCGCTTGTTGCTGAGGTTGTCCACGCCCACGTCGAAGCGGGTATGGATCGATGGCACCGCATAACCGAGCTGGATCGAGTGGTAGATCACCGAAGCCATCGGGATATTCACGCCGGTGATGGCGGCGTCGGCATTGAGTGCGGTCAGCTTGTTGATGTAGCGCGACTGCCACTGCGCATTCCAGTTGCCCTTGTCCCAGTTGAGCGTGAGAGTGCCGCGCCAGCGCGAGATGTTGCCGAATTGCGGTGTGAAGGTACCGGCATACTCGACTGTCTTCGCACCGGGCTCCGCGGGTGTCGCGTTGTTCTTGTACGTCGATGTGTAAGTGCTGCTGAATCCGGCCCGGAAGTTGCCCGGATCGATGCTGCCCAGATCGAAATGCGGAATCTTGTAGCGCAGCGTGAAGTCCACGCCACTGGTGCTCGTGTTGCCCAGATTGACCACCGGTGTGTTGATCAGAAACACCTGGCCCGGTTGCCGGCTGGTGTTGTCTTCGCGATGGATGAACGAGCAGTACGGGCTGTCGCTGTTGTCGAAGCAGGACTTGACCACGGTGTCGGCCTGGATCGCGGTCAGCGTGTCAGACAGGTAGATGTGCCAGAAGTCGACGCTGCTCGACAGGCCGGGCAACCAGTCCGGATCGTAGACCAGTCCAAGATCGATCGACTTGCCCTTCTCGGGCTTCAGCTTCGCACCCACCGTGACCGCGCCGGAGTAGAACGTGTTGACCTGCGCCGGCGAGTTGCCCGCCCAGTTCACCGGAACGGACTGGCAGGCTGCTGGATGCTGCGCCAGCTGGGCCGCGGAAAGCCCGACGCACGGATCGTTCAAATTCGGCTGGACCAGGGTACGGCCGTCGTAGAGTTCGTCGAGGTTGGGCGCGCGAAAAACCTGCGAGATAGTGCCGCGTACCAAGAGGTCGGCGACCGGTTTCCATTCGATCGCGATCTTGCCGTTGGTGGTCGTGCCGGTGGTGCTGTAGTTCGAGGTGCGGATGCCGAGGTCGAGGTTCAGCGAACGCGCCCACGGCTGCTCGGCCAAGAGCGGGATCAGCGTTTCGGCGTAGACCTCCTTCACGTCGAAGCTGCCACGTGCGGGCGAGCCGCAGGCTTCCTGCGCGATCTCGCAGGTGGTGGTCACCGGATCGAGCACCGCAAACGAGCTCACCGTGTAGTTCATGAGCTGCTTGCGGTACAGCGCGCCGGCCGACAACTGCATGGCGCCGGCGGGCAGGTCCCACAGCTCGCCACTGGCGTCGAACTGGGCCTGCTTGGTCGACTGCGTGAAGACGTAGACCGGTGTTTTCACGCCTTGGCTGAGCTGCTCGCCGACACTCGGGTCGGCCTGGTTGAAGATGTTTGCGCCACCGTCGACGGCAGCCTGCAACGCCGGTATGTCCACTTCGTTGGTGTCGCGCTGCTCACGCTTGGTATGGCTGTAGTTGACCGACGCATCCCAGATCCAGCTGCTGCCCTGGCCGAAATTGCCGCGCAGCCCCGTGTTGATCTGACCGGTGTCGGTGGTGTAGCTGTGCACGCGCGTGCCGGCACCGGTAAGGCGGGTCTGGAAGTTGTAGCCACTGTTCGGATCGCCCGCGACCGGGTTCTGGCTGAAGGTGACGCCAAACGGGTTGATCGGGTTGCTGGAGGAGATGATCAGTCCATCGCCGGTGCCGACCGGAGAAGGCGCGTCCTGTCCGCTGGACACCGTGTGGTTGTAGAACGCATCGACGAAGCCGGTAACGCTGTCGGTGAAGTTGTAGCTACCCAGCAGGAAGCCGTTGGTTCGCTTCTGCGCGGTCTGGATGTAGTTGAGCGCGGCATAGTTGTAGGTATCCGAGGCGAGCCGGCAGCGGTAGTCGCCCAGTGCCGAGCCGTCGCCCTGCGCCAGGGTGACGTTGGCAGTGCCGGTGCTGTTGATGGCGCAGCCATATTGGCTGGCGATCGCTGCGGGCAGCTGGATCCGACCGGTCGGAATCGAGCTTGAGCCGGCCGCCACCACCGAACCGCTGGACAGGTACAGCTGCTGCTTGGAAAAATCGCGTCTCCTGCCAAGGACCGCGTCGTACTTGTTGTAATCGAGGCCGCCGGCGATGCTGAACTTGTCGCCGGTCGCGCCCGCCGTCAGGTTGAACCCTCGGCGCTGGGCGTCACCGTGACTGGAGATGCCATCGTTCAGACTGAACTGGGCGCCCGTGAAATCCTTGCGCAGGATGAAATTGACAACGCCGCCGATGGCGTCCGAGCCGTACACCGTGGAGGCACCTTCAGCCAGCACGTCGACCCGCTCGATCATCTCCGGCGGAATCAGGTTGAGATCCGCGTTGGCCATGCGCTGGCCGTTGACCAGCACCAGGGTGCGATTGATGCCCAGGCCGCGCAGCGAGACGCGCGATGCGCCATCGCCGCCTTCCAGCAGCGGACTGGCGACGCCGCCGCCATTGCTGTTGTTCGAGGGATTGGTGGCATCGCCGGAAATGCTCGGCATTTGCTGCAGCAGGTCCCCGAGCACCGGCTTGCCGGAATTGGCGATGGTTGCGCGATCCAGTGTCACCACCGGACTGGCCGTCTCGGCGTCCACACGGCGGATCAGTGAGCCGGTCACCACCACCGCCTGCAGGTTCTTGGCCTTGCTTTTGGACGGTGGCGTGGTCTGCTCGGCGGACGACGAGGTGTCCGTTTGCGGTGTCTGGGCCTGGGCCATGCCCGCGGCCGTCAAAATGCCCGCAGTCAATGCCAGGCGCACTGCCAGTGACAAGTGATTTCTTGCGTATTTCATGTGCTCTCCCCGGTGGATGTCGGAATGCATTCCTCTTCGAGCGTGTCGAGTCCCCCCAGACCCGTGGTATGCAACCCGTAATTTCCTACGCCTTGCAATCAAGCCGAAGACTACTCCCGCTAACGGTCCGCCGCTAATTTTTACGGTGGCCCTCGGCCGGGGGAATGCTCAAAAGCGGTCGGGTGGAACGGCGGTTGCGGTCTCGCCGTGGCGGTTGAAGTCGCCGATGGCGGCGACCAGGTCGGCTACCGCCGCCTGTTCCGCCTCGCTCAGGTCGGGATTCCAGCTATCCAGGATCAGCACCACGCGGTCGCGATCGCTGTGGTTCCACGCTTCGTGCTCGAACGTGTCGTCGAACGTGACGCAGCGGCCTTCCTGCCATGCATGGGTTTCGCCGCCCACGCGCAAGGCGCAGTCCGGTGGCACGATCAGCGGAAGATGGGTGACCAGGCGTGTGTTGGTGACGCCGCGGTGCGGCAGGATATGCGTGCCCGGGCGCAGCACCGAGTACAGCGTTTCCGGTGCATGTTCGCGGATCCGGACCAACGGCAACGAGTCCAGCAACTGGTTGGTGCGCGGGCAGCGCACGCACTGCAGGTCGTGACGCACACCGTGCCGGTAGAAGAACAACGCATCCCATGCCGGCTCCTGCGCGCCGGAGGCACGCAGCAGTTCGGCCGCCACGGCGTCGGCCGAACGAGTACCCAGGAACGGCACCAGATCATCCTGCGCGTGCGCCAGCACAATGCGCAGCTCCTGGCGGACCACATCCACCGCTGCCTCCAGCCGCGCATGCGCCGGAAAGCGTTCGCGCGAATAGAACGTCTGGCTCGGGATGCCCGGGAAGTACAGAAATTTGGGACGTTGTCGCGGGTCGGGCATGACCACCTGCTCACCGAGATAGATGGCCAGGCATCGGTCGACGCGAGTCAGCTCCGATCGTCCGTAACGTTGCCGCAGCGGCTCGATGACCGCATCGAACAGTTCGCGCCGGGCGGCAGCCACAAATCGCGTGGCGTGCTTCACCGCGTCGCGCAGGCCTGGCGCGGTGGTGGCGTCGCTGAGCCAGCGCCCTTGCGCCTGCGCAACATCGATCGCACCAAGGTAGGCCAGCATCGCTTCATGCCGGCTGCCCTGCTGTTCGAGTGCGGCGCCCAGGCGCAGACGCGCGATGAACATGCCGGGCGCGATGTGCAACCCCTTGCGCAAGTTGTCGACAGCGGCGTGCAGCTCGCCGGCCAGCATCTGCACTTCGCCCAGCCGGTGCAGCACAGCTGCATTCTGCGGTTGTGCACGGTGAGCCGTGAGCAGCAGTTCGATCGCGCGTTGCGCGTGCCCCCGCTCCAGTTGACGGGTGGCCACGAACTGCAGCGCCTCGGCATCGTCGGGGAGATCTTCAAGCAGGCGCAGAAACGTCCGTTCGGCCGTCGCCATGTCGCCATGCCGCCACGCGGCCAGCGCCTGCTCGCGGCAGCTTGCGGGAATGGCAGGGGGCGGCTTGTTCATCGGAAGACTTCGCTGCTGAACGCGCCCGATGATCATGGGAACGCGGCGCGGACGCCAGCAGTTCGTATCGCCGCGGCTATTTTTTTGCGTCCTGCGTCGCCCGCTGCTGCTTCATCCACTGCCGGTATTCCACGACGTAGGGCGCCGCGCGCAGCAGCTTGGAGTGCGGATCGACGATCAGCAGACCGCCGGCCGGGACATGCACGCTGCCTGCGCCGTTCGTCATCGGCACGGTCTGCGTCGCGTCACCGACCTGCACCTCGACTGGCATCGGGAACGGCTTGCCGTGCTCAGTGACCCAATGCAGTTTCAGCGTGTCGCCGTCATGCTGCTGTTCCAGTCGCGGCAATGCGGCGTCGTAGAGATACACGTTGAAGAACCAGTCGAGGTCGCGGCCGGCGACCTTGTTGACGATGTCGATGTAATCGCGGGTACTCGCATAGCGCGGGCTGAAGTTTCCCGGCTTCGGATCCGGACGTCCATAGACCAGCCGGCGGGTGCTTTCGAAGAAGGCCTTGTCGCCGATCAGCTGCCGCAGGGTGTGCAGCATCAGCGCACCCTTGTTGTAGATGTCCTGGCCGGGGCCGACCGCTTCGTCATAGACCTGCTCCTCGGTCTTGCTGCTGCCGGACACGATCGGATGGCTGTTGCGCGTCATCAGGCGCAGCCGGTGCAACCAGCTGAAGTAATCCATGTCGCCGTTGATGTACTGGCTGAAGAGCGGCTGCATGTAGGTTCCGAAACCTTCGTGCAGCCACATGTCGTCCCAGTCGGCATTGGTCACCTGGTTACCGAACCACTCATGCGCAAACTCGTGCTGCAGCAGGCTGTCGAAGCCGAATTCGCTCTTCGGGTAGCCGTTGCCGTAGGCGTTGATGGTCTGGTGCTCCATGCCCAGGTGCGGGGTTTCCACCACGCCCATCTTCTCGTCGCCCCACGGATATGGCCCGATCTCCTGCTCGAAGAAATCCAGCATGCGCGGGAATTCGGCGAACAACGCCTTCGCACCGGTTTCGTGCGCGGGCAGATACCACAGTTCCATCGGGATGGTGTTGCCGTAGCGGCTGGCGTAGTCGCCTTTCAGTTCCTTGAACGGTCCGACGTTGATCGAGATCGCGTACGTATCCGGATGCTTCGCCCGCCAGTGCCAGGTGTGCTTGTCGCCTTCGTCGGTGATGCCGATCAGCACACCGTTGCCGGGTGCGGCCAGCGCCTTCGGCACGGTCACGTACGTATCGACCAGCGTCGGCTCACCTTCCGGCTGGTCGATGCACGGCCAGAACAGGTCGCAGCCTTCGCCTTCCACCGCGCTGGCGACCCACGGCTGGCCGTCTGGCGTGTGGCTCCAGACAAATCCGCCATCCCACGGCGCGTGTTTCGCCACGTGCGGCTTGCCGCCGTAGCGCACCGTGACCTGCACCTTGCCGCCCGCAGCCAGCGGAGCGGGCAGGTGGATACGCAGGCGCCCGTCCGGATTGCTCCACGCGCTGGCGGCGACCAGCTTGCCGTCGACATCGATGCCGCCGATCATCAGGTGGTTGTCCAGATCCAGCAGTACCGTGTCGATGCCCGACTTCGCGGTGAAGCTCAGCGTCGCACTGGCATCGATGCGTTGCTTCGCCGGATCAACTGCAAAGTGCAGTTCGGCATGATCGAAAATAACCCGCGCTTGCTCCACGGGCATGACGCCGCCGGATCGGTTGGTCTGTGCCGACAACGCCGGTTGGGGCGGTGCGGCGGCCTGGTCGGTTGCTGAAGCCGTGGCGGTGATCGCCAGGCCGATGGCGAGGCTCAGCACAAGCAAGTGCGGACGAAGTGGCATGGGGATCTCCCGACGAATCCAACGGCCAGCATGCAATTTTTGCGCTCCGCACGACAACGCCATAAGTCACGGCTGGTAGAGCAGGAACGAAAGACGAGTAGCAAGCGCGCAAGTTCGCGCATTGTGCATGCCGAACCTGCTCACCCGATCCTTGTGCCCTCGCTACTCGCCCCTCATCCCGCGTACTTCTTGAGCAACAACGCAAACATCGCGCGCAGGCCCATCGCCTCGCCGCCGCGTGGCCGACCGGGGCGGTCGGCGTCGTTCCAGGCGTAGGTATCCAGGTGCAGCCAGGCGATGCCGGCGGGCACGAAGCGCTCCAGGTACAGCGCCGCAGTGATCGCACCGCCGTGACGCGAGACACCGGTGTTGGTGGTATCGGCCAGATACGAGTCGAGCATGCGTCGGTACGGGCGCCACAGCGGCAGCTGCCACAGGGGATCGTCGACGGCGTCACCGGCAGCCACCAGCTCGCGCGCGAGGTCATCGCGATTGGCGAACAGTGCCGGCAGGTCCGGGCCCAGGGCCACCCGCGCGGCACCGGTGAGAGTGGCGAAATCAAGCATCAGGTCGGGTTGCTGCTCGGCGCCGTAGGCCAGCGCGTCGCACAGCACCAGCCGACCTTCCGCGTCGGTGTTGTCGACCTCGACGGTGATGCCGGCGCGGGTGGTGATCACTTCACCCGGACGCATTGCGTTGCCGCTCACCGCGTTTTCCACCGCGGGTACCAGCAGGGTCAGGCACACCGGCAGTCTGGCCTGCATGATCAGTCCGGCCAGCGCGATCGCGTGCGCGGCGCCACCCATGTCCTTCTTCATCCAGCGCATGCCGTCGCCGGTCTTGATATTCAGGCCGCCGGTATCGAAGCACACGCCCTTGCCGACCACCACCAGTTTCGGAT
>JBDTZX010000427.1:0-3392 GCA_040004895.1 Rhodanobacter sp.
TCCTCTTCCGTCACCACGCCGCTGCCGAGCTGCTTGACCCGCAGCAGGCGCAGCAGCAGATTGCTCGACATGTTCAGCAGCCACACGAATGGCGCGGTGATCCGCGAGAGCACCAGCATCGGAATCGCCGCATAGGTCGAGAACCGTTCCGGCGCGGAGAGCGCCAGCCGCTTGGGCGCGAGTTCGCCGATCACGATCTGGATGAACGAAATCAACGCGAAACCGAGCAGGATGCCGATGATCCGTGCGTATGGCGCAAGCCACGCGAGATGCTGATCGCGCAATGCGTCAGCGATGTGCGTGCCCAGCGCGTCGCCGGCGATCGCGCCGGTGCTCAGCATCACCAGGGTGATGCCGACCTGCACGGTGGACAGGAAATGTTCCGGCGCTTCGGCGTGACGCAAGGCCAGTGCGGCACGCCGGCTGGTCTTTGCCATCTGCCTGAGTCGGCTCTTGCGCGAGGCGACCAGCGCCATCTCCGACAGCGCAAAGAAGCCGTTGCAAAGGGCGAGGACGATAACGAGCGCAATTTCGGTCAGCATCGCGACAATGATAGGTGTGCCATGGGTTGCAGTGTAAAGGCAGCCGGGCTTTTGCAGCACCTGCACGGTGGTGCGGGGCAGCACGGCAGCCTGTAACATGGCCGTCATCCCGCTTTCTCAGGCATGCCCGCATGTTTTCACTGCAGACGATCTTCGGCAAAGGCGACAAGTTCTACGGCCTGCTCGAGCAAAGCGCCGCCACCGTCTGCGAAAGCGCCAAGGCCCTGCACGAACTGCTGACCAAGGCGAATCAAGGCTCGATCATGGCCGCTTTTACCGCCACCCGCGCCCGTGAGAAGGAACTGGCGGCGCAGATCAGCGAGGGCCTGGTGAACACCTTCGTCACCGCGCTCGATCGCGAGGACATCGAGGCGCTGAACTCCGCGCTGTACAAGATCCCCAAGACCATCGAGAAGTTTGCCGAGCGCTACGAGATCGTCGCTGCGCGCCTGGACGGGGTGGACTTCGCCCAGCGTGCGCTGGTGCTCGAGCGCTCCAGCGAAGTCGTCGCCGAGATGATCGGTGAACTGCGCCGCGGCCTGCGCATCGATCCGGTGAAGAAACTGCAGGACCGCCTGCAGGCGCTGGAATCGGAAGGCGATCGAATGCTGCTGTCGGCCTATCGCACGCTGTATGTGGAAGGCGGCGACGTGATGCGCGCGGTACTGGCAAAAGACCTGTTCGAGCTGATCGAGAAAGCCATCGACAAGTGCCGTGACGTCGGCAACATCGTCTATTCGATCGTGCTGAAGAATTCCTGAGGCCGCCATCGTGAGCCTGCGCATCCCGCACTGCCCGCATGTTGTGGCGCCGACCGGCCGCGTTCGTCCGTGTACCTGCGGAGACCGCACATGAGTCTGGTCATCACGGTGGTACTGATCGCGCTGATCTTCACCTACATCAACGGATTCCACGACACCGCCAACTCGATCGCCACGGTCGTCGCCACCAAGGTGCTCAGTCCGGGCCAGGCAGTGCTGCTGGCAGCGGTGACCAACCTGTTCGGTGCACTGCTAGGCACCGCGGTGGCCGCCACCATCGCTTCGGGGCTGATCGATGCCGGGGTGATCGGGGTGGGTTCGCAATTGCTGATCTGCGCGCTGCTGGCGGCGATCGTGTGGAACCTGATCACCTGGTGGCTCGGGTTGCCCTCCAGTTCCAGCCATGCGCTGGTCGGTGCGCTGGTGGGTGCCGCGGTAGCCGCTTCGGGCAACAACTTCGCCGCGGTGATCTGGCTGCAGGGCGACTGGCTCAAGGGTCACGGGGTGATCCCCAAGGTGATCATCCCGATGGTGTTGTCGCCGCTGGCCGGCTTCATCATCAGCTTCCTGCTGATGGGCGCGCTGTATGCCTTGCTGGCGTGGTTCGCCAACCGGCGCGGCTGGACGCGCCGGTTCGGCCGTACCCCGTTCGTCAACTTCTTCTTCGGCAAGGCGCAGATCGTTTCGGCCACCGCGATGGGCGTGGCACACGGCATGAACGACGCGCAGAAGAGCATGGGCATCATCGCGCTGGCGCTGGCCGGCGCCACCGCCGCGCATCAGTTCGATCACCTGCCGGCGTGGCTGGGATTTCTGCGCATCGCCGGAAATCCCGCCGGCGGATTCGAGATTCCGGTGTGGGTGAAAGTGGTCTCCGCGCTGACCATGGCCGCAGGCACCGCCGGCGGTGGCTGGCGGATCATCAAGACGCTCGGCCACAAGCTGGTCAAGCTGCATCCGATCAACGGCTTTGCCGCCGAAACCAGTTCGGCGGCGGTGATTCTCACCGCATCGGTGTTCGGCATTCCGGTGTCGACCACGCACAACGTGTCGGCATCGATCATGGGCGTGGGTGCGGCCAAGCGCTTCAACTCGATCCGCTGGTCGGTGGTCGAGCGCATGGTATGGGCGTGGATCCTGACTCTGCCGATCACCGCGTTGCTGGCCTATGCGCTGGTGCGCATGGCCCAGCTCATTTCGCCATGACGCCGGTCACGGCCGACGGCTCATAGGGCATCGCCGTCGCTGGCGATGACCTGTTCCAGCTGGTCGCCGAGCAGGCCCAGTTCACCCACCAGCCGTTGCAGCTCCGCGTCGTCGAGGATCTCGTACGGCCGGTTTTCGCACAGGTGCAGGTACGGCGCACCGTCCAGATCGGCGACCGCCAGAAAGCCGGTGCGCTGTTGCCAGTTGAAACGCAGGCATCGGCTGGGATCGGTGCCGGTGAGCGGACCGATCGGGGTCGAAACACGCAGATAGCGATGCCCCGACTCGTCCTCCAGTTCGGCCAGATAGATGCCCTGATGGCGACCTTGGGCGAGCTGCAGGTCGAAGCTGATCAGGTAAGGGTCGTTGTGACGCAGTTCGTGCTGACTGCCGATGTGCGAACGCACGGCTTCGAAGTGGCGCATGGTGCTGCTTCCTTCGCTGGCGGGGCATTCTACTCTGCCACGTCTGCGCGGCCACGTCGCGCTGGCAGGACCCGGCAGCGATGGCGTATGGTTCCGCGCGACGTTTCCATGCCGCCTCAGGCACATCCCGCCATGAATGACGCCCACGCTCGGATCTATGCCGCCATTGCCGCGATTCCTTACGGTCGCGTCGCCAGCTACGGCGCCATCGCTGCACGCGCCGGCCTGCCCGGTCGCGCGCGCATGGTGGGCAAGCTGCTGGGAGAGGTTCCCGACGGCATGCGGCTGCCGTGGTATCGCGTGCTGCGTTCCAGCGGCCACATCGCGATGCCGCCGGGCAGCCGCGGGTTTCGCGAACAGAGCCGGCTGCTGCGTTCGGAAGGTGTCGAGGTCAGGAACGGACGCGTGCCGCTGTCGCGATTCGGGCTGGATGGGGATCTGGATCACGCGTTGTGGGG
>JBDTZX010000558.1:0-11411 GCA_040004895.1 Rhodanobacter sp.
CCCGGAAGCGCGGCAAGCCGCATCCTTGAGCCATTTCCCGGTACGCACTCATGAGGCAACCCGTGTCCGCGGACGATCGCGAGATTTGTCCGGACAACGGCGGACGGACATCCGGCCATGCGGACGCCTGAACTTGGAGCTGTGGCCAACAGGGGGTGCCGACGACTGCAAACCAGGTCGACGACAACGACTGCGACCACGCACTTGCGACCATGCACTGCCGACTATTCGGTAGCCGCCCCGGATGCCGGCCAGCCGGCGAACCTGGCCAGAAAACTTGCAGCCAGCTTGTAACCATACGAATCGAGAAACGCCTTGAACACGGGATAGTCGCCGGGCGAGCTCATTCGTCCGATGTAGTAATTGAAAAACGGCTCGACGTCGTCGAAGGTGATCAGTCCGATTCGGACAAACTGCTCGAGTCGTTCAAGCCATTCGAACAACGCGTCGTAGGCGTCGCGTATGAAACCCTCATCGCTACGCGAATCAAAGACCGTATCGGTGACACGAAGCGCCGTTCGCCTTTCCACGTCGCCGATGGCATCGGTTTTGCCCCCGTCGAGGAGGCCGTAGGCGAGACCGGCCCAGTCCAGCATCTTCATAGCGGCGTGCGCCAGTGGGTCGGCGCGAACCTGGTCGAGACACTGCTTCGCCATCTCCGCCTGTTTCCAGCGCAGGTCTTCATGCCGCTGCCGGTTCGCACGACGAAATTCGGCAATGCCCATGAACGCAGCGAGCAGACCACCACCGACTGCAACGACCTTGGCCATCGCATCAAACAGGACCACCGAATCGAGCGCCATGTCATGCCTCCGATCAGTTCGCTGAAAGCCCTTTCACTCCCCCGGCGACTGCCTGCACGAAACCCGATGAAGGCGACACGAAGCCACCGCCGCAAATGCACTGTAGCCCGATCCCGTCGCCAGGCGCGGTACACGCACACGAAAATCTTCTCAGGCGGCGTTTGCACGGCATGGCCGGTATCGACTTGCAAAGCCGATCGGTCTGCTTCCATGCCGCCAGCCAAACCCCTCCACGACGCGTCCCTGCATGCGAGATGTCAGGCCACAATCGGCACTCGCAGCTAGCTGGTGTGATCCAGGATGATCTTCCAACCATCGGAGGTCCGTTCCCACACCAGCGAGAAGACACCCTCATCCCTGGCGGCTTCGCCGTGCGTGTTGCGGTCCAGGTGGAAGTGGCCGGTGACGACGGCGTAGCGCACTTCGCCATCGACGTCGGGCAACAGCCGCACAGCGATCGCGGAGAACGTGAGGCGACCCATCTGCGCCTTGCTGGCGTAGTGCTTGCGATAGCTCTGGAGAATTTCGCGATAGCCCTTGCGCACGCTGCTGCCGACGAAGGCGGTGTCGGGCGAATCCCGGTACCCGTGCATGAACCCTTCGACATCGCCACGGTTCCACGCGGCCTGCTGCCGGCTCATCACCTGGCGGATGGTCGTTGCCGCGTCTCCGGTGGTGGCCGCCCTGCCCGGCGCGGCGATGCCCGCAGCCGTCAGTGCCAGCAGGATTCCGAGCATGACGAAAAAGCGCTTGGCTCGCATGAGGTGCTCCCGATGGACTGCGTGATGGCCGAAAGGATCAGGCGAGCCATGTCGCCCCGCTTCACTGCCGCAGGATAACCAACTTTGCAGCAGCTCCTGCATCCGGGGCATGGATTTCGTTCGCGTCGAAACAGTACGGTTGAAGATGCCGAGTCTTGCACGCTGCCTCAGCGGGAGACGGGAAACCCGATCACCACGTCGTTCAACGGCATCTGTGCCCGGCGATGCTGGACGGGCATCGGTGTCCATGGTTCACCCTGGCCGAAGATCTGCGCCTCGGTTTCCGGCCCGAACATGTCGAACCGATCGAACAGGAACGGCAAGCCTTCCGAACCCTGGAAGGTGGCGGCGTCGGAAAGCTGGAAATGCAGGTGCGGAGCGGCCGAGTTGCCGGACTGCCCCAGCCGCCCCAGCACCTGCCCGCGATGCACCGAGTCGCCAACGTGCACCCCCACACTGCCGCGTTGCAGATGAGCATAACTGGCATACACCCCCGGCTTGATCTGCAGCACCACGTAGTTGCCAAACAAGCCGTGGGCCGTCAGCGATTCCGGCTCGGACTGCGGGCTGAGCGGCGAGTGTTCCGCCTGCCCGTCACGCATGTCGCGCACCACGCCATCCGCCACCGCAAGCACGTCGGTGCCGTAACCGACCCAGTCGGCATGACCGGACTTGCTGATGTCCTTCACGCCTGGCCGCATCACCTGTCCGCGCGAGTCGAGCCCGACCAGGTCCAGCGCATAGCGTTGCGGGATGGTCAGCTGTCCGTTCACCGCCACCAGACTGCCCCAGTGATGCGATGTCGCATTGCCGGGACCTTCATGTGCCAGCCAGCGTCCGCCGCGCAACGGAGGGCCGAGGATCACCGGCGCCGCAGGATTCAACGGCACGCGCACGCCGTCGAGCAGTTCGACCTTTTCGCCGGCCGTGGCAAATTCGATGCGGTGACGCAACGACTGCGGCACCGGGCGTCCTGCCGGCAGTGTCAGCCAGACATAGAACACAGACCGCTTGCCGCTGGCGATCGTCAACGGCGCGTGCGCGGCCGGCGCCGGCTTGGTCATGCCGGCCAGATCGGCGGCACTGAAAGTGGCAAGCGCAACCGTGTCCTCGTTCGCGTACACCTGAAGACTGCGCGGCATCAACGGACCGGTATCGCCGTAGATACTGGTGACATGCAACTCGTAGGCGAGGTGCGTCAGACCGTCGCTGCCGACCACCGCCGTGGGGGCGAATGGCACGCGCGCCTCCACCGGCGCCAGCGGTTCCTGCGCAGCGGACATCGAAACCCAGCAAAACAATGTTGCAAGGACACATCGCAAAACGTTTCTACCCATCGACACGGTTATCTCCGGAAGCACGCAGACCGAGGCCGAGTATTGCTCAATGCCGATTGAAGCGACAAGCCGCGAGAGGCACATGAAGTCGCGTGACAAGCGCGCTGGCAGGAGAATCATTGGGTGGGTTGGATACCTCGATTGTGCTTGACTGAAACGAACGTTACATGTAACGTTCGTTTCATGACTGTACGCAAAGACGAACTGATCGAATCGTTGATCACCTACCTGCTCGAAAACGGTCTGGCCGACCTGTCACTGCGCCCACTCGCGGCGGGAACCGGAACCAGCGCCCGCCTGCTGATCTACCACTTCGGATCAAAGGAAGGCTTGCTCGCCGAGGTGCTCGAGGCGATGCAGGTGCATGTGCGGCAGTCCTGTGCGCGATTGCTGGACAAGCCAGCGCCGGACCGGTCGTCGAAGCCACCCCTGAAGCAGTTCTGGAACTGGGCCATCGCCGCCAGGAACTATCCGTACCTGAAGTTGTTGTACGAGCTGCAGATCCTGGCCATTCAGAATCCGGCGACCTACGCGCAGTACCTGGAACGCAACACCGTCAGCTGGCTCGACCTTGTGTTGTCCGCGCTGTCGCCGTCTTTGCGCAGCCCTGCCATGGCGACATTGTGCGCGGCCGTGTTCGATGGCCTGTTCATCGAGCTCATGAGCAGCGGTGATCGGAAGCGCACGACGCAGGCGCTCGATTGCTTCATCCGGATCGCCAGGGCAGCGCCGGCGAGTCTGTTGAAAGCGTAAAGCGTCAGGCAAGAATCCATCCCATCCATGCAGGCACATCCATGCACACCATGACGAGTCCGCTCGAACCCGACAACAGCAGGCGCAAGTGGCTGATCACGCTGCTCGGGCTGGTGCTTGCGCTGGGCATTGCCTGCCTTCCCATCGGCGACTGGGATCACGAATTCGCCGGGATGGGTCATCTGCTCGGCAATGAAGCGATCTGGTGGATCTATGTCGCGGTCATCCTGTGCTACGTGCGCAGGGTGGAACGCCGACCGCTCTCATCGATCGGGTTTCGCACACCGGGCATCGGCAATGTCGCCGTGGGCGTGGGCGCCGGCCTGCTCGTCACCGCCATGTTCGCGGCGATGTACTTCGTCATCTTGCCTGCCATGCATCTGGACGATTCGGTGACTTCCACCGCCAACGGCAGCGCCTTGATGGCCACACCGCTCTGGTGGCGCTTCATCTCGACCATCCGCGCCGCCGTCAGCGAGGAAGTCCTGTTCCGTGGCTACGCCATCGAGCGTATCGAAGAACTGTCCGGACGCCGGACCGTTGCGGTACTGGTTTCCTGCGCCATCTTCACCCTCGCCCACGTGGGCAGCTGGGGCTGGAGCCACGAACTGATCGTCGCGGTCGGTGGCCTGGCGTTTTCCTTGCTGTACCTGTGGCGACGGAACCTGTGGGTCAACATCATTGCGCACTTCATCGTGGACGCCGTGTCGGTTCTCGCCTGAACTGTCTCCGTCTCGCGCGAAGCACCCATTGTCACGCATGCCGCTGAGCCCGCGCCTTTCTCGACCCTGACACCAAGGCCAAGTGACTGCAACCGAATGGTTTCACCGGCAAGATGCGTCAGCGTGCCCAAACACGCGGCTCTCGATGGATGGCTGTACGGTGGTGGATGGTCGGACCTCGTCGACGGCGTGAGGCCGTCCGCGGACGCAGCCCACGAACCCTGTGGACAAAGTCGCTTCCACGTCGCCGATCCGTGCCTTTTTCATGCATGCCAGTGCGAAAACAACAACCAGACAACTTGACTGCACACGATCCGTCGACACCTTTTACACCAGGCTGCGTCCCACTCAGTGGTGCGCGCCCGGGCACTTGGTCGATTGATGGTTCAGCCCCTCGGCCTGCTTCGCGAAACGGACCACAATCGGCTTGCCGTTCTGCCACTTCAAGCGAACGACGTAGAGCGAATCAAAATCGTCATCCGCCCAGGCCGGTACCTGTTGCGCAGCTCCCCCGGCGGCGGTCATCAGATGTTGTACGGTCTGTTGCGCCAGATTGTGCTCCCACGCCACATAGATCGTCGCCGAGCGGTTGGCGGGCTTGAGCAGTTCCTGCTCCAGCTGTTTTATCTGCTCGAGTCCGAACGTCGTGTTGACTGGCATGCCCAGGCGGATCGCGGTCGGCTCGATGGTGGCCAGTGGGCGAATGTAGTTGTAGTAGACGCCCTTGTCCTTCGCCGTGGATCCCGGATCCGGCGCATAGATCGCATCGGGTCTGCCAAATCTGGCCTGCAGCACGGTCGGCAACGCCAATGCCCGATTCAGCCCGCGGCAGTCCAGTTGTCCCAGGCCCAGCGGTGGCTTTTCGCCATGACGCAGAAACACGATGGTCTGATCCGCATGCGCAACCGGCATCATCAGAGTGATTGCCAGCATCGTGATTGACGCACCGATTGACTTCAACATGCCGACTCCCCGATCTGATACGACGTTGAAAGAAGCGCGTGCAAGGCCGGAGCAGCGAGAAACGATTGGCCGGGCACCTTTCCCCTGCGCTCATCCTACTCCGCGAACTCTGGATGTCGCGCCAGCCACGGAGCGAGTGAGAGTCTGTGGACGCGTTTGTCCGATCCGCTGAAGTAAATCGTGGCGCCGTCAGGATCAAGTCGCGCTTCGGTACCTGCCTTGCCCAGATCGATTGGCAGGCTCCAGCTGTTGAACGTGGCGAATGCGATGAACAAATCGCTTGATGTTGCCGAAGACGGTTTGCGATCCGAAGTGAACACGATGAAGGACTGGTCGGGTGCCACCGTCGGGTCGTAGTCATCGGTGACCCCGTCGCTGAATGGCAGTGGCAACGCCGGCTGCAGTTGGCCGCCGACAAGACGGCTGAGATAGAGCCGGAAATGGCTGCTTGCCGGATCGGCTTTCATGAAGTAAAGGCTGCCGTTCGCCGCTACCGCTGGTGCGTAGATCGACGAGCCGCTGTTCACAACATCGGGCAAACGCACAGCGGCGCTCCAAACGTTGCCACGGCGGTCGATGCGCCACAGGTTGCCGCCGCGTTGCGGTTGCGGTTTGTCGTCGTAGTAGCCATCGAGCGCTTTGCCCGATGGCTGGGCTGGTCGATTGGAAGCGAAGATCAGGTAGGAGCCATCCGGAGCCATGGCTGGCTCCATGTCCATCCATGGTCCCGAGAATGATGCGGCCTGCGGCGGCGACCAGCTGCCATCATGCCGCTGGAAATAAAGGATGCGACGCAGGAGTCCGCGGCCGCGCGTGAAGAACAAGCTTTTCCGATCGGGGACGAACGCGAGCGACGCGTCGTAATCGGAGTTCCACGGCACGATCGTCGAAGCACTTGATGATCCGGTCGATGCGCCCTCCTGCGCCGACATGCCGTGGCTGTGCGCATCCAGCCACGGTGCCAGCGATACCTGCCAGATGTGATCGTCGCCGTTGTTCCACGCCGCTGCACCATCGCGACTGGTCGGCGGCAGGCGCCGATCACTGTAAAAATACAGCGTGCGGTGATCGGGGCCGAGCTGCGCACCCATGCTGTGCTTGCCACCGTTGACGGTGTCACCCAAGTCGAGCGGTGCGCTCCAGCCATCGCGTGTGCGGAAGGCGATGGCCAGCCGATACGGTTGCTGCATTCCCTGTTTCATCGAGAACACGATAAACGAGCGATCAGGGGCGATGGCCGGATCGCGGATCTGTGTGTCGGCATCGCCCAACTTCACGGTTTCCGGCGCCGCGTAGCGCCCGTCATGATAGGCTGAGCGAAGCAGATGCAGGCCATCATCCTGATCAGCGCAGCCGATGAAGTAGATACTGCCATCGGCGGCGACACTGGGCGCAAATGTCATCGAGCAGCGGTTGACCAAATCGGGCAGACGTGTCGGTGCGCTCCACCCGTTTGCTTGCCGGTTCACCCGCCAGAGGTTCATGCCTTGAGCCACGCGGCGCTTGCCAGCGTGAATGGCATCGATGGCTTTGCCGCCCGGAGCGTCTGGGCGATTGGACACAAACAACAGGAACGAACCGTCCGGGGCCATCGCCGGATCCAGATCGCGCCAGGTCCCGGAGAACGAAGCCACCTTCGGTTTGGACCAGCGTGCGTTCGCGAAATGCGATTCCATCAGCGCCGAGCCATCGGTTCCGCGCATGAAATAAACTGTCGCGCCGTCCGGCGTGAAAGCAGCAGCACCATCGTCAGCGTCTCCGGCGATGGTTCCCGCCGCGAAGATCACCGGTGCCATTGATGCAGGCGGTGCATCCCGGGATGCGATGGCGGTTGTGGTGAGCGTGCACGCGGCCGCCAGGATCAGGCAAAGTATTGACAATCGCATTTCGAGCTCCTTGTCGGGCATGCGCCACTCGATGGCTGGATGTGCGCCCGCCGTGGTCGATGCGGATGGTCATGCACGCTAGCATCGACAACGGATGCTGTCGCAACACCTGTGACCATCGACGCGAGGTTAGTGGCAAGCGGTGGGCAAACGGGTGCAAGCGGTAGTCGAACCGCAAATCGAGCGCACGAGGCAGGCAAGAGCGACCGTGCGCTCCGCTTAGGGCATGATGGAAATCTTCCGGGTTTGGCGCGCTTCGGACCGCCCAATCCCGGATCAGCTGAGTTCATCCGTCGTGGCGGAAAACCAGATTCAATCCTTGAATGCTTTCAGTTCGCCAAGGGCTCGGTCAGCACGGGCCGACGCACGCTCAACGCGGTGCCCGCCGCCGCCACGATGATCGTCGCGATGGCCAGCCACTGCAGCAGGCTGAGCCGTTCGCCGAGCAAGGCCACGCCGGCCAATGCCGCGATGGCCGGTTCCAGGCTCAACAAGGTGCTGAAGGTGCGCGCCGGCAAACGGGTCAGCGCGATCATCTCCAGCGAATACGGCAGCGCCGAGCTGAGCACCGCCACGCCCAGCGCGTACGGCAACAGCGCTGGCGACAGCAGTGCGCTGCCGGCATGCGCGATGCCGAACGGGATCGCCAGCAATGCACCGACCGACGTGCCCAGCGTCACCGCGTCCCCGCCCCACGCGGCACCCGCCCTCTTGCCCAGCACGATGTACAAAGCCCAACCCACGCCGGCCGCCAGCGCGTACATCACGCCCACCGGATCGAGCGCATGCATCTGCCCGCGCAACGGCAGCAACAACGCCAGCCCGGCTATCACCAAAGTGATCCAGACGAAATCGATCCACCGGCGCGAGCCGAACAGCGCCAGCGCCAACGGCCCGGTGAATTCCAGCGCCACCGCAATCCCCAGCGGGATCGTGCGCAACGACATGTAGAACACCATGTTCATCGCACCCATCGCGAGGCCATAACCGCAGACCACGCGCCAGTCGCGCCGCCCGCCCCACCGCCGCCACGGCCGTCGCCACAGCAGCAGGATCAGCGCGCTGAACCCCAGCCGATACGCCGTGGCGCCCAGCGCACCCACTTGCGGAAACAGATGCTTGGCCAGCGACGCACCGCATTGATACGACACCATGCTGATCAACAGCAGGCCAATCGCGAACACAAGGGGAGCTGCGGTGGAGCGTGATGACATGGACGCGGCTCTCTGTGGCGGTTGACTGGGCTGTAGGTCAGTTGGCGAGATGGGCGAAAACAATAGTGTCAGGTCGATGCGAATCAACTTCCTCCATCCCGCCTTCCGTCCCGATCACGGAGTGCGTCGACTACAAGAAAGATTATTCTTCGCCAACGCGCGGCGCTCGGTGATCGATCCTTCGCACTGGGGTCACAAGTCGTCACCGTTGACGTCATAGTGAGCGCCAATCGACTGGTGGTGGGTTTTTCCCCAGTTCGCGAGCGCGTTGAGAGCGGGACGCAAGGTGCGGCCAAACGCCGTCAGCTGGTATCCACCTGCGCTCGGCATGTTCTCGCGCACGACGCGGCGAATGACGTCATCGCTTACCAGCTGGCGCAATTGCTGGGCCAGTACCTTGTGCGCCACGAGCGGCATGGCAGATTGCAGATCGCTGAAACGTCGTGGCCCGGCAGTCAGCAGCCACAGGATCATTGGCTTCCATTTGCCGCTGATCATGCTCAGCGTCACATCGACGGGACAGACGAAAACCTTGCGGCGTCGGGTACTGATCGGTGCATTCATGCTTGGGCTTGGTAACCTCGAGGTGCGTAGCCGGCGGCGACAAAGTGAACTACAAAGGCAGCTCCCTAATCACCCTTGTCACGAGAATATCGCATGATTGTGGAATACATCCGTTACGTCATTCCTTCGCAAGACGCCGAAGCGTTCGAGGCCGATTATGCACAGGCAGGACGCAGTCTCGCTGCATCACCCCATTGTTTCGGTTACGAGCTGTCGCGTTGCCTCGACGATCCCGACTGCTACATCCTGCGCATCGAATGGGATTCGGTCGATGGGCACATGCAGGGCTTCCGCCAAAGCGGCGAGTTTCGGCAATTCTTCGCCGCGATCAAATCCCACGTGAACCAGATTCTGGAGATGCGACATTACGGACAGATCACCACCGTCATGGCGAAAGCATAGTGACCGCGCCCACGACGGTGCCCACTCTCTACGAATGGGCGGGTGGACGTGACGCGTTCGAGAAACTGACCAAAGTGTTCTATCAGCGCATCCCCGACGAACCTCTGTTGGCTCCACTGTTCGCCCACATGGCCGCCGATCATTCGCGTCTGGTCGCCTCCTTCATCGTCGAGGTACTGGGTGGGCCGGCGCTATACAGCCAGGAACGTGCTGGACATCACGCGATGATCCGTCAGCATCTGGGCAAGCATCTGACGGAGGCACATCGCGTACGATGGATGACGTTGTTGCTGGAGTGCGCCGATGCAGTCGGATTGCCAGACGACCCGGAGTTTCGTTCGGCTTTCGTCGGCTATCTCGAATGGGGCACACGGCTGGCGCTGATCAACTCTCAACTGGACTCGCTGCCTGATGCCGACTCCGCCATGCCACGATGGGGCTGGGGAGAAGTCGGTGGCCCTTATCAAGAGGCGGAGGTAGTCAACGTGATATGACGTTTTCCTCCCGGCTTGGCGGATTCGTTGTACGCGGGAATGGAAACCACAGTGTCTGGAGCACACGATCAATGATGGTGAACTCTGCGCTGGCAGCAATTGCGTGAACAATGCGCCGAGCGTAGCCTGACACGCTTCAAAAGCAGGTATCAGGGGAAAAGCGTGAAAAAGACTTTGCGCGTTGTTCCGACGATTTCGGTGCTGGCGTTCGCTTGCATGTTGTGTGCTTCCGCATCGGCCAAGCCCTCGCCGCAGGAGCCGATGCCACCCGCCGCCAACCAGAAAATCGCGCATGATATTTTCCGTGACCTCGTCGATATACGCTCCGTGCATGACGTCGGCACCAAGGGCACTGCCGATGTCATCGTGAACTATCTGAAAGCCAACGGCTTCACCGATTCTGAAATCCAGATCGCGCCGGAAACCAGATATCCCAACCAGGTGAATGTGGTCGTCCGCATCAAGGGCAAGGGCAAAGGCAAGCCCGTGATGTGGATCTGCCACATGGACGTGGTGGATGCACGCGCGCAGGACTGGACCTTGCCACCCTTCAAGTTCACGGAGAAGGACGGCTACTTTTACGGTCGCGGCACCGCCGACATGAAGGACGAAGACGCCGCGGTGGCCGCGTCGCTGATTCGGCTAAAGAAGGAAGGCTACGTTCCGGATCGCGACATCGTGGTTGCGTTCACGGCGGATGAGGAAGTCGGCCTTGAGCAGGACGGCCCGCAGTTCCTGCTGCAGCATCGCAAGGATCTCGTCGGGGATGTGGGGCTGGTGATGAATCCCGACGGTGGTTCGGGCGAGATCAAAAACGGCAAGCGCATGGATTTTGCGGTCGAGACTGTTCAAAAAACCTACATGACCTTCAAGATGGAGACGACCAACAAAGGTGGTCATTCCTCCGAGCCGCGCCCCGACAACGCCATCTATCAGCTCGCAGGCGGCTTGGTGAATCTTTCTCGCTATGTGTTCCCCTACAAGAACAACGCAACGACGCGCGCTTATTTCGCAAGCATCGCCAAGGATGCGACCGGACAGATCAAGGCTGATCTGCTTGCGCTGTCGAAAGAACCGGTGGATGCCACCGCTGCCGCGCGCCTTGCCCAGGACACGTCGTTGAACGCGATCCTGCACACCACCTGCATCGCCACCATGTTGCGGGCAGGTGTGCAGGAGAACGCGCTGCCGTCGAGCGCGGACGCGACAATACAATGCCGGGTTTTTCCCGGTGAAACCGCCGATCAGACGCGCGCCGCGTTGGCGAAAGCCGCCGCCGATCCGGCCATCCAGGTGAGCTTGCTGGAACCGGTGCAGCCCGCGCCGGAAACCGTGCCTGATCCCACGGTGATGGCCGAGGTCGCCGAGGTGGTGCATGGCATGTGGGGCAAGGATATTCCGGTGATGCCGGTGATGGCCGCGGGCGCCAGCGATTCCATCTACACCCGCGCAGTTGCCATGCCGAGCTATGGCGTGGGCGGTGGCTGGAACGACATCGACGACATCCGCATG
>JBDTZX010000316.1:0-35021 GCA_040004895.1 Rhodanobacter sp.
TCATCGTGACCTCGGCGACGATCGACACCGCGCGCTTCGCCGAGCATTTCAACGGTGCGCCGGTGGTCGAAGTGGAGGGACGCGCGTATCCGGTCGAGGTGCGCTGGCGTTCGCTCGATGAAACCGTGGCACGGCAGGGCAGCGGCCGGGACATGCAGCAGGGCAGCGCGGAGCACATCGCCGCGACACTGGACGAAATCACCCACGACGATCCGCGCGGCGACGTGCTGGTGTTTCTGCCGGGCGAGCGCGAGATCCGCGACGCGCACCTGCTGCTGTCGCGCCGGACTTATCGCGAAACCGAGATCATGCCGCTTTATGCACGGCTTTCCGCCGGCGATCAGGATCGCGTGTTCAAGCCCGGCATCAAGCGTCGCGTGGTGCTGGCCACCAATGTCGCCGAAACCTCGCTCACCGTGCCGCGCATCCGCTACGTGATCGACACCGGCACCGCACGGGTGAAGCGCTACAGCCAGCGCAGCCAGCTCGAACGGTTGCACGTGGAACCGGTATCGCAGGCGGCGGCCGACCAGCGCAAGGGTCGCTGCGGGCGCGTCGGTCCGGGCATCTGCTATCGCCTCTACGATGAGGCCGATTTTGCCAGCCGCACGGCGTACACCGATCCGGAACTGCTGCGCTCGTCGCTGGCCAACGTGATTCTGCGCATGCTTGCGCTGCAAATCGGCGACGTGGAGGACTTTCCGTTTCTCGAAGCGCCCGACCCACGCGTGGTGGCGGACGGTTATCGCCGGCTCGCCGAAATCTCCGCGATCGACGGGCAGCGCAAGCTCACCGCGATCGGTCGTGTCGTCGCGCGTCTGCCGATCGACGTGCAGCTGGCGCGCATGCTTGTCGAAAGCGAAAAACTGCGCAGCGTGCGCGAAGGGCTGACCATCGCGAGCTTCCTCAGTATCCAGGATCCGCGCGAGCGACCGGCCGACGCGCGCCAGCAGGCCGATGCCGCGCATGCCGCGTTCGCCGATCCGACATCCGATTTCGTCGGCGTGCTGAACCTGTGGCGCGACTATCACGCGGCGCACGAGGAATTCACCCAGTCGAAACTGCGCGACTGGTGCTCGCGGCATTTCCTCAGCTTCATGCGCATGCGCGAATGGCGCGAGCTGCATCGGCAATTGCTGCTGGTGGTGCAGGAACTGGGCTGGAAGCTGGATGGTGAGTCGGCCAGTCAGCAGGAAGTGCAGGCTGCGCGCTCTGCCCCTCTCGCTGCGCGCAGGGGGGGGGCGGGAGGGGGTGAAGCTGTTCACTCTGCCGCACAAGGTCAAAAGCGAACCCCACCCCTACCCTCCACTGCAAGCAGCGGAGGGAGCCAAGGCAGCGACTCGGCCGACCGTGTCTACGAAGCCGTCCACCGCTCATTGCTCGCCGGCCTGCCGACACAGGTCGGGCGCAAGGACGAGAAAGGCGTGTACCTGAGCACGCGCGAGCGCAAGTTCCAGGTGTTTCCGGGCTCGGCGCTTTCCAGGGCACCGCCGAACTGGATTTTCTCGGCGCAGATTCTCGACGTCGGCGGGCGTGTATGGGGCATGGCGAACGCGCGCATCGAGCCATTGTGGATCGAGCAACAGGCCGTGCACTTGTTGCGCATGTCATGTCGCGACGCGCACTGGTCGAAGAAGCGTGGCTGCGTGGTCGCGTACGAACAGGTGAGCCTGTTCGGGCTGGTGCTGGTCGAGAAACGTCAGGTCACGTTCCAGCCGCAGGATCCGCCACTGGCACACGCGATCTTCCTGCGCGAGGCGCTGGTACGAGGCGATTTGGAAAGTCGGGCCGACTTCGTGCGCGCGAATCAGCGAGTGCTTGAGCAAGCACAGGGCATCGAGGCGAAGCAGCGTCGCGAAGGTTTGATTCGCCACGAGGACGATCTGCTGTCGTTCTTCGACGGCAAGCTGCCCGAGGAGATCGCCAGCAGTCGCGCGCTCGATGCGTGGTATCGCAAGGCGCCCCCCGCCGAACAGGCGGCGCTGCGCTGGTCGCTGGACGATGTGATGGTTGGCGGCGCTGCGCTGGACGCGAAGGCGTTTCCGGCAGTAATGGAAATTCCGCCGCAACGCTATCGCCTCGAATACCGTTTCGTGCCCGGTGACGAGGCCGACGGCGTGACCCTGCACCTGCCGCTGGCGATGTTGAACGCGATTCCGGCCGCACGTTGCGAATGGCTGGTGCCTGGCCTGCTCGGCGAGAAAGTGGCCGAGCTGATCCGCGGATTGCCCAAGGCATTGCGGCGCAATTTCGTGCCGGCACCGGACTTCGCCCGCGCGTTTGTCGAAGCCGAATCGCCGCGCGAAGAGCCACTCGCGAAAGTGCTGGCTGCGTTCCTCAAACGCACTACCGGGGTCGAGATCGCGGCCAGTGAATTCGCCGGCATCGAATTGCCCGCGCATTTCCTGATGCGCTATCGGCTGGACGAGGGCGACGCGTCATCGAAGCCGGGCAGGACGCTGGCCAGCGGTCGCGATCTTGCGGCTCTGCGCGCGCACTGGGAAAGCCAGGCGCGCGAGGCGTTCTCGCGCAAGACCGACATCGAATTGACGCGCGAGGACATCGCCAGCTGGGATTTCGAGGAGATCCCGGCGCAGGTGCGTTCCGAGGGCGGGCTGAGCGCGTTCCCCGCGTTGGTGGATCTGGGCGAGACGGTGGCGCTGCGTGTGTTCGAACGTGCCGACGAGGCACGTGAGGCGCATCGCCAAGGCGTGGTCCGGTTGCTGCGCAATGCTTTGGCCAGCGAGGCCAAGCAGGCACGGCGACGCCTGCCGATCGGCAACGCGCTGTCGCTGAAATACGCGCCGCTCGGCGGTGTCGATGGTTTGCGCGAGGATCTGCTGGAAGGCGGCTTTGATGACCTGCTCGATCGTCACGATCTCGATGCGCGCACCGCGGGCGCGTTTGAGGCCTTGCGTACGCAGTTTTCGCGCGAGCTGTTTGGTGCCGGCGTCGAGCGGCTCAAGCTGGCCGAACCGATCATCGAGGCGCAGGCCGAGCTGAAGCCGTGGCTGCAGCCGCCGCTGATCGGCTTCGCCCGCGCCAGTTACGACGATTTGCGCGAGCAGCTGGATGCGATGCTGGCACCTGGCTTCCTGCGCGATCTCCCAGCCCAGCGACTGGCGCACTTCCCGCGCTATCTGAAAGCGATGCGCCTGCGTGCCGAGCGCCTGCGCCAGGATCCAAGCAAGGATCAGCAGCGCATGCTGCAGGTGATGCCGTACTGGCGCGCCTGGCTGCAACATCGCGCCGCCGGTGCGGACACCGCCGTGCTGGATGAGCTGCGCTGGTTGATCGAGGAATGGCGGGTATCGCTGTTCGCGCAGGAGCTGAAGACTGCCGAACCCGTATCGGCGAAACGCCTGGCGAAGGCATTGGCGGCGCTGAGCTGAATCCAGTGTGGTCGTGCGCCGTCAAGGTACGGCGCTGCGGTTACCATGGACTTCCATCGCGGATCTTTCTTCTCATGGCACCCGCAGTCAAAACATCCACCCTGCTTCAATGGCGCGAACGCGCCGGCGCGATTGCGCCGCTGCTGGCCGAGGCGCTGCAGGTGTGCGCCGCGCATCCGCTGCCCGAAGCCGAGTGCTGCGACGTACTGGATCTGCTGGGCATGCTCGGCTGTGATGCGCAGACACAGGCAGCGGCTCTGTGGTTCGAGCTGGCGCGGGTCGATCCGCTGTTCTGGAAAACCGAAAGCGGCAAGTTGCCGGCGGAGCTGCAGCGGCTGGTGGCCGGCCAGCAGGCTGCCGAACAGGTCTGGACGTTGCATGCGCAACGTTCCGCCGAGAGCGCGACGGAAGGGCTGCGGCGATTGCTGCTGGCGATCGTGCGCGACCTGCGCGTGGTATTCGTGTTGCTGGCGCGACAGCTCGCGCGCATGCGCGGCGCCGGCGCATTGCCGGAACAGCAGCGCACGGCGCTGGCGCGGTTGACCCGCGACATCCATTCGCCGCTGGCGAACCGGCTCGGTATCTGGCAACTGAAATGGGAGCTGGAGGATCTGGCGTTCCGCTTCCTGCAGCCGGAGGTCTATCAGCGCATCGCCCGGCTGCTCGACGAGCGTCGCGCCGATCGCGAAAATTTCATCCGCGATTCGCTCGGCGAACTGCAGCAGGCGTTGCACGCGGCGGGGATCCATGCCGATCTGGCTGGCCGGCCGAAACACATCTACTCGATCTGGAAGAAGATGCAGCGCAAGGCGCTGGATTTTTCCGACCTGTACGACATCCGCGCGGTGCGCATCCTGGTCGACAACGTTACCGACTGCTATGGCGCGCTCGGCGTGGTGCACGCGCGCTGGCCGCATCTGTCGGACGAGTTCGACGACTACATTGCGCGGCCGAAGGCCAACGGCTACCAGTCGCTGCATACCGCGGTGCTCGGCCCGGCCGGCAAGACGCTGGAAGTGCAGATCCGCACACAGCAGATGCATCGCGACAACGAACTCGGCGTGGCCGCGCACTGGCGTTACAAGGAAGGCGGCAGCAGTGATGTGGAATTCGAGGCGAAGATCGCCTGGATGCGCAAGTTGCTGGAACCGCGCACCAACGACAGCGCGCTGGCGGCGGATCTGCACACTGAACTGCTGGAAGATCGGGTTTACCTGCTGACGCCAAAAGGCGAGGTGTTCGATCTCTCGCACGGCGCGACCGTGCTGGATTTCGCCTACCTCGTGCACACGGAGGTCGGGCATCGCTGCCGCGGTGCCAAGGTCAACGGCCGCATCGTGCCGCTGACCTTCCAGCCGCGCAGCGGCGATCGGGTGGAGATCTTGACGGCGAAACTGGCCGAACCGCGTCGCGACTGGCTGTCGCCGCATCACGGCTATCTCAACACCTCGCGGGCGAAGGACAAGGTCCGCGCGTGGTTCCGCAAGATCGCCCAGGACGCGAATCTCGCGGTCGGTCGTGGCCTGTTCGAGCGCGAGCTCAAACGGATCGGTCTTGGCGCCGCCGATGTGTCGAAGCTGCCGGCGCAGTTTCACCTGAAGACCCACGACGAATTGCTGGTGGCACTGGCACTGGGCGAAATCGCCGCGGGTCAGATTGGCCGCGTGCTGCTCGAGGCCGCGCAGCCGGTGGAATCGATGCCGCCAGCGCCGGCACCGGCGGTCGCGCGGCCAACGACGATCGGGCAGGGCGCCTTGAGCATCGAGGGCATCGGCAATCTGCTGACCACGCTGGCGCGGTGCTGCCAGCCGCTGCCGGGCGACAGCGTCCGCGGCTTCGTGACACGTGGGCGTGGCGTATCGGTGCATCGCGCGGACTGCGGCAGCCTGGCCCGGCTGGAACGGCGCGATCCGGACCGGGTGATCGAGGTCAGCTGGGGCCGCGTCGCTACCCAGGCCTACGAAGTCGACATCGAACTGCGCGGCTACGATCGCAAAGGCCTGCAGAAAGATGTCACCGGCGTCGTCAGCAACGCGAACGTGCACATCATCGCATCGTCGAGCCGCATGTTTGCGCACACCGGCGAGATGGAAATGCGCTTCACCCTGCGCGTGCGTGACTTCGAGCAACTGTCGACTCTGCTGGGCAGGCTGGAGGCATTGCCGAACGTCGTCGAGGTGCGCCGGGTCGGCGTGGGCTGATCCGAATCATACGGATCTGCCCCGCAAGCTGAACGTCCGGTTTTGCATGATGAAGTGCACGCGCAGCCCGATGCTAAGCTGCCGCAATTGCCTTCACGGCCACGGATCATGAGCGGACGACGGGACCAGCACGACGGCAATTCGCACGGCCGCACCGAGCCGACCTTGGGCGATCTCGATCATCTGGACGCACCCGCGGCACCGCCGGGCGACGGTCTGCCGCGTGTCTCCGTCGAGCCTCGCCCGCAGCGCGTCGGCCGCGTGTCGAAAACCGGTGAGAGTCGCCGGGGCTGGCTGATTCCACTGTTGCTGCTGGTGGTCATCGGTGTGATCGCCACTTTGTGGCTCAACCAGGATCGGCTGCGCGGCATGCTGCCGAACACCGATCTCAACAATGTGCTGACCAAGGCGCAGCAGGCGCTGCAAGCTGGCCATCTGGACGGCCAGGACGGCACCAGTGCGAAGGAGCTGTTTCAGTCCGCGGCCGCACTGGAGCCGGACAATGATCGTGCCCGTAACGGTCTGCGCCAGGTCGGTCAGGCCGAGCTGACGCAGGCTGATGCGGCGTTGCAGGCGGGGCACTTCGATCAGGCGGCGCAACAGGCCGGCGTGGCGCGCGAACTGCTCGGCGGCGGCAGCGATGTCGACCGGCTCGACCAGCAGATCAGCACCGCCCGCGCGGCGCAGGTACAGACGGTGGACCTGGTCGATCAGGCGCAGCAGGCGCTGACCGCCGGCAAATTCGATGGCGAGCAGGGCGCGGGTGCCTTGTACAAGCGCGTGCTGCAGGCGGACCCCGGCAATGCGGTGGCGATGCACGGACTCGATCGGGTCGGCGATGCCTTGGCCGCGCAGGCACACAAGGCGCTGGATGCGAATGACCCGGCCGCCGATGTCGCCATCGAACAGCTCGCGGCCCTGCAGCCGAACAATGGTGCGCTGCCGGGTCTGCGCGCGGCACAGGCGGAGCACCACAAGCAGCAAAGCGGTGCGCTTGACGATGCGCTCAAGCAGGGCATCGATGCCTTGCGCGCAGGTCGCATCGCGGGTACGGGCGACGATACCGCGCTGACCCATTTCAAGGCGGCGCTGGCACTCGATCCGGAGAACGCGCAGGCTCGCGCAGGGCTGGGCAAGGTGGCGCAGGCGTTGACCGTGCAGGCCGACGCAGCAATCGATGCCGGCGACGCGACGCAGGCCACCGGACTGCTCGATCAGGCCGCACTGCTGGCACCGAAATCCGCCGACCTCGCCGCGGCGCGCGCGCGTCTCGCCGGGGTGACCCGACAGGCGTCGACATCCGGCGGACAGCCCGAAGACACGACGCCGGTCGCCGCTCCTGCAATGCTTTCGCCACAGCAGAGTGCGGCGGTTGCGCAGCTGGTGAAGCGCGCGCAGACCGCCGTTGCGCACGGCGACATCATGCTGCCGCCCGGCGATAGCGCGTACGACCTGTACCGCAGCGCGCTGGCGATCGACGGCAACAACGACGCGGCGCTGCAAGGACTGCATGGATTGCCCGCGCAGGTCACGCAGAAGTTCAACCAGTCACTGGGCGACGGCAATCTGGCGCAGGCGGGTGACATGCTGGAGAACCTGTCCGAACTCGCCCCAGGTGACGCAGCGCAGGCCACATTGTCGAACAGGCTGGGCACGGCGTGGCTCGACCAGGCCGACCGGCAGCTGGCCGACAACGATCGCTTCGGTGCGATGCATTCGCTGGAGCGCGCACGCAAGCTGACGCCAAGCAATCCGCGCGTGCAGGATCTCGACGCGCGGTTGCAGGGCAGTCGGTGAGCGTGGCATGACGGTACTGGTCTTCGGCGGCAGCGGACAGATCGGCCGCTTCCTGTTGCCGCGACTGCTGGCCAGCGGAGAGCCGGTGCTGGCGGTGAGCCGGAATTCGCACTGCGAACCCGCCGACGTGGGCTGGCTGCAGGGGCAGTTGCCGGATGCGGTTCCGCCGATGCCGGCGCTGTCGGCAATCATCAGCTTCGGACCACTGCAACCGTTCGCCGACTGGCTGGCGCGCGTGTCCCTGGTCGAGGCGCCGCGGGTCATCGCGATCAGTTCGATGAGTGCCGAGACGAAACGCGATTCCAGCGTTTCGGCCGAGCGCGATATCTCGCGTCAGTTGCGTGCCGGCGAAAGTTCGCTGGCCGACGCCTGCATGCGGCATGGTTGCGGCTGGACGGTGCTGCGGCCCACCCTGATCTATGGTGCGGGACTGGACAAGAGCCTCACCCCGATCGCCCGACGGGCGATGCGCATGCGCGTGTTTCCGCTGCCGGCCGGCAGCGGTCTGCGTCAGCCGGTCCACGCGGACGACATCGCGCAGGCCGTGCTTGCCGCACTGGAATGTGCAGCCGCCAGTGGACGGATTCTGCCGATCGGCGGCGGTGAGCGTCTGAGTGCGCACGACATGCTGGAGCGGGTCCGGTGCAGCCTTCCGAAAAGCACGTTGCCGCTGCCGTTGCCCGCCTGGGTGCTGCAGCTTTGCCGGCGTGCGCTGCCGCGCTGGCGCGGACCCTTGAACCGGCTGAATACCGATCTGGTGGCCGACAACGGGGAACTGCAGCGATTGCTCGGCATCAGCCCACGACCGTTCCAGCTTGAGTCGTCGATGTGGAGCGTGCCGACGTAGGGAGCCGCCGGGCCGATTGCCCGAACTTTGCCCCGAGCCTGCCTCCCGCGTTCATATGCGCGCCGGGTTGCAGGCCCTATGATCGAACACCCGATTGCCGGACCTTCACACGTTGCCCTTCCTGATTCGTACCCGCTCGATCGCGCGACGCTGCTGGCCGTGGCTGCGCATTCCGTTCTGGATCCTGCTCGGCCTGCTGCTGGGTTTCGTGCTCCCGTACACGCTGGTATTGAACAAGCGCGTGCAGGATCGATTCAGCGATCTGGTGTTTGCCGTGCCTACCCGCGTTTATGCGCGACCGTTGCCACTGGCCGCGGGCACGCCGATGACCTCGGCAGCGCTCGAACTGGAGCTGACGTTTGCCGGCTACAGCCACGACGGCCACGGCGATGTGGCCGGCAGCTGGATGAAGGAAGGCCTGCGCTACACGATCGCCTCGCGCGGCTACGCCGGCCCCGACGGTGGCGAACTGCCCAAGCAGATACGCGTCAGCCTGGGCAACGGCATCGTGCAGCGAGTGCAAGGCGTCGTCGACGGCAAGAGCCTCGCGTTGACACACCTGGATCCGGCACGGATTGCCACGCTGTATGGTGCCAGTCAGGAAGAACGCCGCTTTGTGCTGCTGGCCGACGTGCCGCCGCTGTTGCTGAGTGGCTTGCAGGCGGTCGAAGATCGGGATTTCAAACACCACATCGGGATCGACTTCAGTGCGATCGCGCGCGCCGCGTTCGCCAATATGCGTGCCGGCCATACCGTGCAGGGCGGCTCCACTTTGACCCAGCAGCTGGTGCGCAACCTGTTCCTCAGCCGCGACCAGAATTTCACCCGCAAATTCAACGAGGCCTTGATGTCGCTGCTGCTGGAGGCGCACTACAGCAAAGGGCGCATTCTCGAGGCGTACGTCAACGATGTGTTCCTCGGTCAGCAGGGCGATCAGGCGGTGCACGGCTTCGCGGCGGCGTCGGAGTTTTATTTCGGGCGTCGGCTGCAGGATTTGCGACCGCAGGAAATCGCCTTGCTGGTCGGCATGGTGAAAGGGCCGAGCTATTACGACCCACGTCGCTCGCCGGCACGCGCGCTGACGCGTCGCAACCTGGTGCTGCAGGAATTCGCCACCACCGGCCTGCTCACGGCGGCGCAGACGAACGCGGCGCAGGCAGCGCCGCTGGACGTGATCAGCGACGGTCAGTTGCCGCACAACCGCTTTCCCGCCTTCATGGAACTGGTGCGAAACCAGATCACCGCCGATTTCGACGAGCAGGCGCTGCGCGACGGCAATCTCTCGATCTTCACCACGCTGGATCCGGCGGCGCAGCTCTACACCGAACAGGCGATCACCACTGCGTTGAAGGATCTGGGCAAACGCGGCAGTGCCGTGCAGGCCGCCGCGGTGGTGACGAATGCGCAAAGTGGCAGCGTGCTGGCGGTGGTCGGCAGCAAGCTGCCGGGCGACCAGGGTTTCAATCGCGCGCTCGATGCGCGCCGTCCGATCGGATCCACGATCAAGCCATTCGTCTACCTGGTGGCGCTGACCCAGCCGGCGCGCTGGAATCTGGCCAGCCTGCTGGATGACAGTCCGATCAGCATGCGCCAGCCCGACGGCAGCGTGTGGGAACCACACAATGACGATAACCAAAGCCACGGCCAGGTGCCGATGGTCGACTCGCTCGCCAAATCGTGGAACCTCGCTTCGATCCATCTGGGACTGGCGGTGGGCTTGCCGCGTGTCAAGTCGTTCCTCGAATCGTTCGGCCTGACCGACATCAATCCCGGACCGTCGATGCTGATCGGCGCGATCGATCTGGCGCCGATCCAGGTGGCACAGCTGTATCAATACATTGCGGCGGACGGGCATGCCTTGCCGCTGGTTGCGGTGCGCGGCGTGGTCGATGGCAGCGGTCGCACGATCAAGCGCTATCAGGTGCAGGCCGGCAATGGCGAATACCAGGACGCGGTGCACCTCACCACCTGGGCAATGCAGCAGGTCGCGCTGTACGGTACGGCCAGTTCGATCGGCAACTCCAGCCTGGCGTGGCTGCATGCCGCAGGCAAGACCGGCACGAGCAACGATTTGCGCGATGGCTGGTTCGCCGGATTCACCGGCCAGCACCTGGCAGTGTTCTGGATGGGTCGCGACGACAACAAGCCGACCAGCCTGTTCGGTGCGACCGGCGCGTTGCGCGCCTGGCGCGAACTTTTCAGCAAGCTGCCCACGCAGCCCTTGTCGGCTGCGCCGGGCGACGGACTGGAGATGGCCTGGATCAATCCGGCCGATGGCAAACGCACCGAATCGCAGTGCGAAGGCGCGCGACAAGTACCGGTGGTTGCCGGTACGCTTTCCAGCGATACCGAAGGCTGTTTCTGGCAGGGTGTGCAGAACCTGCTGGGCGGCGATCATCCGGCTACCGCGGCCAGCGGCGCGCCCCCCGCACCACCCGTCACACCGATCCGGAATTGATCATGTTCAACGTACCCAGGCGCCTGCTGCTGTTGCCGGCCATGGCATCGCTCGCCGCGTGCAGCCTGTTTGCACCCGAGCCACCGCCTTCATCGCCGCAGCCGGCATTGCCGAACTACGATCGCGTCGCCGCGATCCGGGCCGCCGGTGATCGCGAGACATCCGTGATCAGTGTCAACGCGCTGCGCGATCCGGGAGTCACCGCGCTGCAGGATGCCGCGCGGCTGGATGAGCAATCCGGCCGCTATGCGGATGCGGCGGGCAAGCTCGATCAGGCCTTGCGGCTCAGTCCCCAGTCACCTGATCTGCTGCAGGACCGCGCGGAAATCGCGGTGCGTCTCAAAGACTATCCCGACGCCGAAAAGCTTGCACATGAGTCCTGGACGCTCGGTCCGAAACTCGGCCCGTTGTGCGCACGCAACTGGCAGACCATCGTGGAGATGCGTTTGCTGGCCAGGGACAGGTCCGGCGCCGACGGCGCGCGCCGATCGGCGGGGCAGTGTCACAAGGCAGGCATTCCGCGGTACTGATCGAGCCTGCAATGAGAAGGCGAGTCGACGGTGTCTGTCGTCAGGCTCGCCGCGGGGGCGGTTCCATCGATGCACACCAATCGGACACCGACGATGTTGGTCGGCGTTGCCGGCTTTCAGAACAGTGCCGCCAACAGCATGACGATGCCGACGATGCTGACCACCCAGATCAGTGTGCGCAGATAGGGAATGCCGGCGGCATACACCGGCACGTAGATCAGCCGCGCCCAGAAATACAGCTGGGCACCCAGCACCGTCATGTGGCTGTGCCGATCAAGCAGATGGGCAGCCAGCACCACGGCGAGGAAGAACGGAAAGGTATCGAGAAAGTTCGCACTGGCACGTTCAAACCGTGCGGCGATACCGGTAAGCGGCGTGGTGCTGTCGCGCGGGCCGGCAGCCCAGGCGGCTCCGTGCTGCAGCGTCGAGCCCGTCGCGGCAATCGCGATCTGCACCAGGCCCAGTGCGACACTCCAGCAAAGCATGCTCAATTCGATCGTCATCGTGGACTCTCCCCGTGGTGGTATCAGCATGGTGGACCTCTGCCATCGGCCATGCCAGTGGGCGGGTTTGTCATGCTGGCCGGCTCGTCCATACTTGGCGGATGACCGACCTCGACCACCTCGTGCCCGACGATATCGGAGAGCTGCTTGGCGCCGACGGCCCATTCGCGCGGGAGCTGCCGAATTTCGCGCCGCGCGAGGCACAGCAGGAGATGGCTCGCGCGGTGCAGCAGGCGATTGCGTCGCGCGACTCGCTGATCGCCGAGGCCGGCACTGGCACCGGCAAGACATTCGCGTATCTGGTGCCCGCGTTGCTGTCGGGAGAGCGGGTGATCATTTCCACCGGAACCAAGGCGTTGCAGGATCAGCTGTATTTCCGCGACCTGCCGCGGGTGCGCTCGGTACTCGGAGCGCGGCTGAAAACAGCGCTGCTGAAAGGTCGTGCGAATTACCTCTGCCTGTACCGGCTGGATCAGACCGTTCGCGAAGGCGCCACGTACGACCATATGCAGGCCACGCAACTGGCGACGATCCGTGCGTGGTCGGCGCGCACGCGACGCGGTGACCGCATGGAGCTGGCCGAGGTGCCGGAGGAATCACCGCTATGGCCGCGCGTCACCTCCACGCCGGAAAATTGTCTCGGCGTGGAGTGTGCATTCTTCGACGACTGCCACGTGGTCAAGGCCCGTCGCGAGGCGCAGGAGGCCGACGTGGTGGTGGTGAACCACCACCTGCTGTTTGCCGACCTGGCACTGAAGCAGGAGGGTTTCGGCGAGATTCTTCCCGGCGCCGCCGCCTTCATCCTGGACGAGGCGCACCAGATCCCCGAACTGGCCGGCCAGTTCTTTTCGCAGAGCGTCAGTGCGCGCCAGTTGAGCGAACTGGCGCAGGATGCGCTGACCGAATGTGCCGGCGTCACCGGCGCGATCGGCCTTCTGCTGGAGCCGGTGGAAGCACTGCAGAACGCTCTCCGCCGATTGCGGCTGACGATGGACTCACTGCCACAGCGAGGCGCCTTTCAACTTCTCGAAGAACGCAACGACATTGGCGAAGCACTGCATGATCTGCGCGAACTGCTGGCTACGCTTAGCGAGTTGCTGGCCTCTCAGGCGGAGCGTTCGCGCGGATTTGCCAACCTGCACGAACGTGCCCGGACGTTTGCCCAGCGACTCGACCGCATCGTCGACGAGCGGGGCGTACGCGACGTGCGCTGGTACGAACATTACCCGCGCGGATTCGCACTGTATGCCACGCCGCTGGATCTGGCAGTACCGATGCGGCATCTGCGCGAGCACACCCAGGCGGCGTGGATCCATACATCGGCCACGCTATCGGTGGCAGGTGATTTCGGCCATTATGCGCGGCAGCTGGGGCTGGAGGATCCGCGCACGCTGAGCCTGGGCAGTCCGTTCGATTATCCGACGCAGGCACTGTGCTACTTGCCGACGGACTTGCCGGAGCCGGGCGCACGCGATTACACCGAGCAGGTGATCGACGCGGTTTTGCCGGTGCTGCATGCATCGCTTGGCCGCGCTTTTCTGCTGTTTACCTCGCACCGCGCTTTGCGCCGTGCAGCCGAGCTGCTGCAGGGCAAGGTGCCGTGGCCGTTGTTCGTGCAAGGCACGGCACCGCGGCCGCGGCTGCTTGAGGAATTCCGCGCCAGCGGTCATGGCGTACTGCTGGGTGCCGCCAGTTTCTGGGAAGGTGTCGACGTGGTTGGCGAGGCGTTGAGTGTGGTGGTGATCGACAAGCTGCCATTCGCCGCGCCCGACGATCCGGTGCTGATGGCGCGGCTTGACGCACTGGAGCAGAACGGCATCAACCCGTTCATGGGCTGGCAGGTGCCCAGTGCGGTGATCGCGCTGAAGCAGGGCGCTGGCCGGTTGATCCGCGATGTCCACGATCGCGGCGTGCTGGTGCTGTGCGACCCGCGACTCACCACCAAGGGATATGGACGTCTGTTTCTTGCCAGCATTCCGCCGATGCCGCGCACTCGCGAACTTGCGGCCGTACAGGCATTCTTCGATGATGCACAGGCCCGGACGTTGGTTGCCGGCTGAGGAGAGGGCACATGGCAAAAGCGACCGGGCTCGGTGGCATCTTCTTCAAAATCGCACGATATCGCCGCGTTGAGCGCGTGGTACGCGGAACATCGCGGCCTGAAACCGGAGGATTGGGGCGGCATGAAGTTCGACGAGGACACCGCGCGCGCGGCTTCACGCTGTGGGCACCGTTTGCCGCCCACACCGGTTACTTTACGCCCGCTCACAGCCGTACATGGTGAACTTACGGGTCGACGATCTGGAGGCTCTGCTCGCGCAGTTAAGTGCCGAAGGCGTCAGCGTGGACGAGCACACGGAGGACAACGAACTTGCCCTTTTCGGCTGGATCCTGGATCCCGAAGGCACCCGCGTCGAGTTGTGGCAACCATCGTGACTACCCGCGCCACCGATGGATTCCTGCGGAAAATCCGCAAGGAGACCCGATGAACACCGGAATGGAACCCGATTTGGCGACCGCGCCGGAACTTGCGGGTGTGCTCGATGAACTGCGCCGGAGAGAGCCCATCTTCCATCGCCCTGAATTCGGCCAGTCGCGCGCGGATTTCGAGCGGATGACCGAAGCGGATTATTGGGAGATTGGTGCATCCGGCCATCGTTACAGCAGGGCCCATGTACTCGACGTACTCGATGGTCGTCGCGGCTCGCCCGAGCAGCATGCGCTGGAGACCAGCGAATTTCAGTGCCGGCAGCTCGCTGCGGACGTCTACCTGCTGACCTACACCTTGCGCCAGGACGCGCGGCTTACCCGCCGCTCCACCATCTGGCATCGCGTACGGGATGACTGGAAAATCGTGTTTCATCAAGGTACCGAAGTTGCCTTCGGCTGAGCCGGGCGGTCGGGAAACACGCCTTGTTTGGAAGTCCATATTCGGTGTCCGTTGCTGTAGCAATCAGGTCCATCAGTCGACCAGCAGCAGCTGTACGAGCCTTAAACGGACCCTTCGATGTCGGGAGTGAATATTCATGGTTGACTAGATATGTGACGAGCATCTCCTTTAGAGTCGGCCACCGACCCTTTTCATATTCATCAGGCCATCACAGGATGTCAGGCTTGTACACATCTGCTGGACGACCTGCTTATGAATCTTCTGCGCTTCCTCTCCCGCCGCCGCGGTTTGTCATCGCTGATCGCCATCGTGCTGGGAGCGATCCTGCTGCCCGGCGTGGCTGTCGCCGCAGCGCCCACGCTTGCCGCCCACCCAAGGCTGATCCTTGATCCGGCCACACTGACGACGCTTCGTGCTCGCGCCGCAGCCAATGTGGCGCAATGGCAATCGCTCAAGTCCACATGTGATTCGTATATCGGCGGCACGGTGGGTTACCCCGTCGATGCCAACTATCCTAATTTGCCGAACCTCGGCCAAGGTTATCAGGGCGAATCCTATCTTCCGGCGTTGCTGGCCGAGGGAATGTGCTACCAGGTCCTCAAGACCAGCAACCCGACCGCCGCTGCGCGCTACGGCGCCAAGGCGGTGGACATCCTGATGAAGATGTCCACGCCGTACAGCTCACAGAGCACCAACAAGGGCGAAAGTGCCTGCGTCGATGACGGCTATGTCATCCGTTTCTATGGCGTGGGTTACGGACTGGGATATGACTGGGTCTATGAACTGCTGACACCGACGCAGCGCACGCAGGTATACACCACCGCCAATCAATGGCTCGCCAGTTTTCAGGCTGCCAACGGCTGTGCCGCGTTTGCATACGCGCATCCGCAGGGCAACTACTATGCGGGATTCTTTCATGCCCAAGTGGCGATCGCGCTGGCCACGTACGAAGAAAATCCCAGTGCTGCAACCGAGTGGAACGACTGGTTGACAAATCAGTTCGGCAAGCGCGTGCAGCCCTACTACGCCAAGCACCTCACCGGCGGCGGCTGGCCCGAAGGGTTCGCCAACTACGCGCCACTTGGTGTGCTGAACATGACGCTGCCATTGCGTGAGGTCAAAACGGCTACCGGCCAGGACCTTGTTCACACATCGGCGCCTTACAGCTATCCGGTGGACATGGCCAACTACGCCATGCATTTCGCCTGGCCGTCGTTGACCTACTTCGACGACCGCGACACCAACCGCTCCAACTCCACCACCCAGCCACCGGGCACGCCGAATCTGGGTCTCTACCAGCAAGTGCTTGGAGAGTTGTCCTATTGGGGTTCGCCGCAGATCAGCGTGTTCAATCAATACCGTCTGTCGGTCAGTGCGGCGACGAAGCAATACGGACAGGCCGATCCGTGGATCGGATTTCTCGAAGTCGCTCCGAATACGGCGGTAACTCCATTGAGCACGTTGCCGCTGTCTTATCTGGCCCAGGGTATGGGCGCGGTGGCAGCGCGTTCGAATTGGACCACCGGTGCCACCTGGATGTCGTTCCGTGCCGCGCCTTACACCAACAATCCGGGACAGGGCGAGGAGGACTTCGACCAGGGAAGTCTTTCGCTGGTCCGTGGTGCCACGCCGTTGCTCGTGAATGCCACTGGCTGGGCGGTGCACAATCCCTCTGGCAATACCGGCGAGAATGACGTTTACAACGACAACTACGGCAGCTTCAGTGCAGGCAACGACGCCTTGGGAAATCGTCGCCCCTACAATATTTTCTTCGCGAGGCATCTGCAGGGTTCGCAACTGGCCGAACCCTATGGTCAGGGCGCGTATACCAGCGAGAGCAACGGAGTGCGCACGCAGGTCACAGCCTATGAAGACGGCTCGGACTATGTGTTCGTGCAGGCGCGCTATCTCAACGACATGTACCGTCGTTTCGCAGCAGGTGCGTCGGTAAGTGGGTGGGCCCGCGAAATCGTCTACCTGCGACCGAATCGTTTCGTGGTCTACGACCGGACCAGCGTCGGCAGCTCCGGCTACGACCAGTACATGGCCTGGCATTTCCCGGCGAGTCCGGTCGCCTCGACCACTGCTGCGGGATTCAAGCGTCTCGACGTCACCTACAACAGCCAGTATGCCGGCGCGATGACCACGGTTCTTCCGGCCGCGGCCAAAGTGTCCACGGTGACCTTGTATCCGGATATCAGCCCGTCCAAATTCTGGCAAACCCAGATTCGTCCGGGCAATACGGCCGTCAATCAGCAGTGGCTGACCGTGTTCGATCTGTCGACGAGCGCCAGCCTGGTCGCCACCGTCAAGCCTGCGGTGATCACCTTGGGCAGTGTCCTTGGAGTCCAGCTGCTCGCAAGCGACGGCAACACCATCGTGATCAACAACGCCGGCGCTGCCAACACCACCATCAGTGGCAGCATTGGCTACAGCGTGGATCTGGTTGCCGCCCGCAACATCATTACCGGTCTGCCCGCCAGCACTGGCTACACGATCACCACGTCGAAGGGTACGCAGTGCAGTGTTCGGGCGACCCCGGGCGGCACTATGAAAAGCAGCGCGAAGGGCGTGCTGGACTTCAAGATCAGCAGCGCGTGCTCGCTCTGAGTGATCCCGACCTTCGGCACGAGCTGATGGCCGGGCAGGATTGATGCAACACGATTTGACGAAGCGCGGCTTGCCGCGCTTTCGTTTGTCTGGATTTTGCGCAGCGACCGGCACGGCAGCATCAACGGCACGAAGAAGCATGCACACCGCTGGGCGACGCATGCAGTTCGATCGCCGCCGCAGCCAGCAGTGAGGGATCGATGCCTGCGGGACCGGGCAGCCGGTATCATGCAGCGATCATGAACCTGCTCGCGATCGAAACCGCCACCGAAGCCTGCTCCGTCGCGTTGATTCACGGAGACGAGCTGATCGCTCGCAGCGAAATCGCGCCGCGGCGGCATACCGACCTGGTGCTGCCGATGGCCGAATCGCTGCTGGCGGAGGCTGGCATCAGCCGGCATGCACTGGATGCGATCGCGGTCGGGCGTGGTCCCGGCGCGTTCACGGGTGTGCGCCTCGGCGTGTCGCTGGCGCAGGGTATGGCGCTCGCTCTGGACGTGCCGGTGGTCACCATCTCCTCGTTGGCGGCGCTGGCGCTCGAAGCGCCAGAGGACGACGACTCGACGATCCTCGCGGTGATCGACGCTCGCATGGGCGAAATCTACGCAGCCTGCTATCGCCGCGACGACAACGGCGGATTGATCGCGCTGGATCACGAACGCATCTGCAAGGCCGATGCGCTGGAGTTGCCGATTGCTGCGGCGTGGCAAGTGGTTGGCAGTGGCTGGGCCACCTACGCCACCGTGTTGAGCCAGCGATTCACTGGCACTCTGCGCTCGGCCGATGGCTTGCGTTATCCGCAAGCAGCCCACGTCGCCGAACTGGCGCTGCACGAATTCAAGGCCGGCCGTGCGCAGGCACCCGAACTGGCGCTGCCGGTGTATCTGCGCGACAAGGTGGCGCTGACGCTGGTGGAGCAAGGCAAGGCTTGATCATGGCAACCATTCGGGACAACCAGCGAACGGTTCTGGAAAGCCGCATCTTTGGGCTGGAGGAACAGCGAGCAGTGATCGAAGAACAGTTGCAGTAGCTGCGCGAAGAACTCGAATTTCTCAAGGATTTCGTGCCGGCGGCTGAAGGCGATTGAGTCGCGGCCCTGGTCCAGTTCGATGCCGGTCGGTGAATCGTTCTGTCCTTTTTGATGCATCGGTTCTGGCCGTTTCGGTCATCCTGCCTTGCCCCCTCATGCGACAATCACATTTGAATTCCACCCAGACGTACCAACCATGACAGTCTCCCAAGACGCTTTCCGGCGCTTCCAGGAAGAGCTCGCCGCCGTCGATCGCAAGGAACATTTGCCAAAGGAAAAGCCGACCGGTGATATGCGCATGGCGCATGCCAAAGCGGATTTTCTGGCGCTGAAGAAGCGTTACGGGCTCAAGGTGGCCGACGTGGTCGCATTCTTTCCCGAAGAGGAAGGTATCGCCTACCTGCAGGAGCTGATTGCGGCGAAGGAAGCCAAGCCGGTGCGCAAGAGAAAGTCCAAGGAGCTCTAAGGTTTCGTCTTCGGGTTTAGACGTTCAGACGTCTGGATGGCCGAACGTCAAATCTGCCCGATCGCCAGCTGTACCAGCAGGCTGCTGACGGAAACGGCGATCCATACGCCGAGACCGAGAAGGATCGGGCGTACGCCGCTGGCAGCCATCTTGCGGAGATCCGCCGACAGGCCGATGGCGGTCAGCGCGACGATGATCAGGAACTCGGCCAGCGCGTGGATGGCCGGCTGGATCGATGGCGGCACCAGGTCGAAGGTGCGGATCGCCGAGGCGACCAGGAACCACAGGATGAACCACGGAAAGATACTTGCCAGACTGAAGTGGCTCGCGCTGCCCTCCGACTTCAGTTGGCGTTTTTTGCGTGCGGCGACCACAAAGGCCAGCACCAGGCAGATCGGGATGATCAACGTGGCGCGGGTCAGCTTGACGATGGTGGCGTAGTCGCCCGCGGTCTTGCTGAAGCTGTAACCGGCGGCGACCACCGACGAGGTGTCGTTGATCGCGGTGCCGGCCCACAGGCCGAAACCCATGTCACTCATGTGCATCAGATGGCCGAGCAGCGGGAACAGCAGTACCGCGACGAGGTTGAACAGAAAGATGGTGGAAATCGCGAACGCGGTATCGTGATCGTCCGGCTGGATGATCGGGGTGACTGCCGCAATCGCCGAGCCGCCGCAGATCGCGGTGCCGACGCCGATCAGTATCTTGAGCTTGTCGTGAACGCCCAGCCAGCGGCCGAGCAGCCACGCGGCAAGGAAAGCCACGGTCATCGTCACCAGGGTCACCGACAGCGATTCGAGTCCGGTTTTTGCCACCTGGTGCAGGCTCAGTCCGAAGCCCAGCGCGACGATCGACCACTGCAACACCTTCTTGCCCGCGAACGCGATGCCCGCGCTGTAGCGTTCGTCGGGCGCGAGCAGATTGCGCACGAGGATACCCAGCACGATGCCGATCACCGGGCCGCCGACCAGCGGTGCGACATGGCCCAGCAGCATCGCCAGACATCCGATCGCCAGCGCAAGCAGCAGGCCTGGTATGGACTTCCGTGGTTCGGCTGAAGGCGAGTGGGTCGACGACGAGTTCATGCAGGCTCCGCTGTAGCCGACATTGTCAGCCTGCTTTTCTATCAATATAACTTTGAATTTATTATTGAATACATAAGATGTGCTGATGATCAACATCAGTCCGCGGCAACTACAGATCTTCGTGCAGGTGGCCTTGCATGGCAGCGTGCGCATCGCCGCCGGGCTCCTGCACCTGACCCAGCCTGCCGCCAGCATGGCGCTGGCGGAGATGGAGCGGCAGCTGGGCGTGCCGGTCTTCGCACGCGAGCGCGGGCGACTGCGGCTCAACGCGCGCGGTCGTGAACTGTTGCCGCTTGCGCAGGAACTGCTGGAACGCCACGCCGAGTTTGGCCGACGCGGTGGCGACGGTCCGGCGACCCTGGCCGGCGAGTTGCGCGTCGGTGCCAGCAATACGGTCGGCAACTATCGGGTGGGCGAACTGCTGGGCGCCTTCGTGCGCAGGCATCCGCAGGTGGCGATCCGGCTTCGTGTTGCCAACACGGAAGCGATCGCCGCAGGGGTGCTCGATCACAGCGTGGATGTGGGTTGCGTGGAAGGACCGGTAACGCACCCCCTGCTCGAGGTGCGGCCATGGCGAGATGACCTGCTGGTGGTGTGCGTGTCGCCGGATCACCCGCTGGCCCGCAAGCGCGGCTTGAGACCGGCGGATTTCGCTGGCGCGCGCTGGGTATTGCGCGAACCCGGCTCGGCCATTCGGGTGATCAGCGAACGGGTTCTTTCGCAGCTTCCCAGCGGACAGACGGTGCTGGAGCTGGATCAGATCGAGGCGATCAAGCAGGCCGTGGCCGCTGGTCTCGGCATCGCCTGCCTGCCTGCGGTGGCGGTGATCGACGCGGTGGCGGCAGGGCGGCTGAAAGCGTTGAAAACACCGTTTCTCGATTTGCAACGCAAGCTCTCGCTGGTATTGCACCGGCAGAAATATCGCGGTGCGTTGCTCGATGCGTTTCTGGATGCCGGCGAAGCAGCTACGGCAAAACGACAGACGCGGAGCTGACCGCGCAGCCCTGCGTGTCGACAATGCCGTTCAATACGGCTTCGGCCTGCTCGTGCGTATGCACCCGCAGGATGCGCGAAGCATGGCGGCGAAGATGCGCGTGATCCAGCGTGGCGAGGCGATCGCGCACATGCAGGATCTGACTCGGATGCATGCTGAATTCGCATAGTCCGAGCATCAGCAGCAGCGCGGTGAAGTTCACGTCACCGGCAATTTCGCCGCACAGGCTCACCGGCTTGTTTGCGCGACGACCGGCACTGATGACGTGCGACAGCAGACGCAGCAAGGCTGGCTGCAGCGGGTTGTAGATGTTCTCCAGCGCATCGTTGCCACGGTCGGCGGCCAGCACGTATTGCGCCAGATCATTGGTGCCGATGGCGAGAAAGTCGGAGTATTCGAGCAGGGCGCGCACGTTGATTGCCGCGGCGGGCACTTCGATCATCGCGCCCAACGGCAGCTTCTCCGGCAGATCGATGTTCTCCCGTTTCAGCTCCTGACGTGCCAGCTTGAACAATGTACGCACGGCGATCAGCTCGTCAGGCTGGGTCACCATCGGTACCAGTACGCGCACCGGCCCGTAGCAGGCGGCGCGCAGGATCGCGCGGATCTGGGTGGAGAACACCGCCGGATAGCGCAGCGACAGACGCACACCGCGCACGCCGAGCGCAGGGTTGTCCTCGCCCTGCATGGTGAGTCCTGCGGCATCGGCCTTGTCCGCGCCGAGGTCAAGCGTGCGGATGGTCACTGGCAGACCACCCATGCCCATCACCAGGTCACGATAGGCGATGAACTGCTCTTCCTCGGAGGGCAGACCCTTGTGCTTGAGGAACAGAAATTCGGTGCGGTAGAGGCCCACGCCGTCGGCACCGCGCGCACGTGCGCTGGCTACATCGGCGGAAGTCTCGGCATTCGCCAGCAGGCTGATGTCGATGCCGTCGCGGGTGCGCGTGGGTGCGTTTGCCAGCTTCGCCAGCCGTCGACCTTCGATCGCAGCCTCGCGTTGCCACGCGCGATAGCGCGAAAGGTCCTGCGCGGTCGGATGCACCACGGCCTCGCCGCGTTCGGCGTCGAGCAGGATCAGGTCATCGTCGTGGATGTTCGACAGCGCGTCGCGCGTGCCGACCAGCATCGGCAGGCCCAGGCTGCGCGCCAGGATCGCGCTGTGCGAATACGCACTGCCGGAACTGCCGACCACACCGAGCAGGCCGTTGCCTGCGAGCTGTGCCATGTCGGCGGGTGCGATGCTGTCGGCGATCAGGATCTCACCCACACGCGCGGCCAGCTTGCGTTCTTCCGGGCTGGTCTGCCGCTGCAGTGCGGAGATCACCCGGTTGATCACCTGCTCGACGTCCTCCTTGCGACTGCGCAGGTAGGGGTCGTCCATCGCCTCGAACACCGCGGACAGCCGATCGCGCTGCTTCTTCAGCGCAGCTCCGGGGCGGTAGTGGCCGATGCGTACCAGGTCGTCCAGGCCGCGCAACAGTTCACTGTCGTCCAGCAACAGGCTGTGCGCATCGATGAACTCGTTGACTTCGCGCGCCAGCGCGCCGTGCAGTTTGCCGCGCAGCTCACGCAACTCCTGCCGTGCGGTATCGAGGGCAACGTGCAGTTTCTGCAACTCGCCTTCGACCTCGCTTTCAGCCAGCGGTCGGGTATCAACCGTGTAGCGGCTGGGCTGCACCAGCCGCGCACGACCGAGCGCCATGCCGTGTGCGGCGATGGTGCCGGTGAGGACGTGTCTCATGGAGGCGATCCGGGCGTTTGAACTTCCTCCCCTGCGCGCAGGGGAGGGTCGGGGAGGGGTGAACCCGAGCCGCACAACGCCACGCCCTCGCAGCCGTCCCCTGCGTGCAGGAACAGGAGGGCAGAATTGCAGCGATGGCGAAATCTCATCCTCATGCTCCTTCGTCGAACTTCCGTTCGAACAGCTCGGCGACCGCCGCGACTGCCGATTGCTCGTCCGCACCGTCCGCGCGGATCGTCAGCGGCGTGCCCATGCCGGCGGCCAGCATCATCACGCCCATGATGCTCTGCGCATTGACTTCGCGGCCGCGACTGACCAGCCACACGGTGGACTTGAAACCCTGCACCAGCTGCACCAGCTTGGCTGAGGCGCGGGCGTGCAACCCGAGCCGGTTAGAAATGACGATTTCCTGTTCAAGCATGATCGATGAAGATTCCCCCGCGGCCACCGCTGGCCGCGATCTCGGCCAACTCGTCGAGTGGCTTTTCCGCATAGTTGAGGACACGCAGCAGCATCGGCAGGTTCAGGCCCGAGACGCAGCGCAGATGGACGCCGAGTGCGCCAAGCGACAGCCCGATGTTGCATGGCGTGGCGCCGTAGAGATCGGCGAGGATGAGGACACCATCGCCCTGATCGAGTTCACGCGCGTGATGCGCGGTCAGCGTGCGCATCACGTCCGGATCCGATTGCGGCGGAATTTCCACCGCGGCGATCCGCAGCGGCAGCTTCGGCATCACATGATGTGCGGCGGAGATCAACGCGTGACCGACGGCTTCGTGGGTCATCAACAGCACACCGACGCTCATGTTCGGGTACCTTCGGTGGCTGCATGCATGGCGATGATGATCACTCGAGTTCGCGGTGAAAGGTGAGGACGCCGTCGCGACGGTCGCGGTAATGGGCGGCAAGCTTTTCGACCAGGTAGACCGAGCGATGCCGACCACCGGTGCAGCCGACCGAAATGGTCACGTAGCTGCGGTCGTCCTGCTCGAACCGCGGCAGCCAGGTGTCCAGCCAGCGCGCGGTATCGGCGAAGTATTCGCCGACCAGCGGTTCGTGGTCGAGGAATTCGCGCACCGGCGCGTCCTTGCCGGACAGTGGGCGCAAGTGCGGATGCCAGTGCGGATTGGGCAGGCAACGGGCATCGAAGACGAAATCCGCATCCAGCGGCAACCCGCGCCGAAATGCGAACGACTCGAACATCAGGGTGAGGCCTTCGGTCGCCTGCGCGTAACCGGTGGCGACCAGCCGACGCAACTGATGGACGTTGAGTTCGCTGGAGTCGATCACCTTTTCGGCGATCGCCATCAGCGGCCGCAGCAGCTTGCGTTCCTCGGCGATCGCATCGGCCAGCGACAGCCCGCGTGCCGCCAGCGGATGCCGACGGCGGGTTTCGGAATAGCGCTTGATCAGCACTTCGTCGCGGCAGTCGAGGAAGATCAGGTGTACCTGCACGCCGGCCGCAGCCAGCTCGGAAAGGACCACCGGCATGTTCGCGAAATCCGCACCGCGGTTGCGCACATCCACCCCGACCGCGATGCGTCGATGCTTGCTGTTGCCTTCGATCACCGCGTTGACCAGTTCCGGCACCAGCGCCGACGGCAGGTTGTCGACGCAGTAGAATTCCAGATCCTCCAGCGCGCGCAATGCCACGGTCTTGCCACCGCCGGACATGCCGGTGAGCACGATGAGATGGATCTCGCGCGGATCGACCAGCGGGTTGAGCAGCAGGGTGTCGCGATCAGTCATGGGTTCACCACGGAGGAAGCCGACGCAGCTGGTGCGCCTGGCGGTCGATGAAGGTCTGTGCGGGGTCGATGCCCTTGCTCTTCAGCGCATGGCTGCGCACGGCAGCCTCGACCAGCACGGAAAGGTTGCGACCGGAGGCCACCGGAATGGTGATCATCGGTACCGCGACGTCAAAGATTTCACGATGGCCGATGTCGCCGGTGAGCCGGGTCAGGGTATCGCTGCTGTTGTCGGGATTGCCGTCGCCATCGCGCATCGGTTTGAGATGGATCACCAGGCGCAGGTATTTGGACGGCTTGACCGACATGTGACCAAACATCTCGCGCACGTTGAGCACACCCAGGCCGCGTACTTCCAGCAGGTCCTGCAGCAATTCCGGACAGCTGCCGTCGATCACGTCCGGTGCGATCAGGGTGAACTCGGTGGCATCGTCGGCAACCAGCCGATGACCGCGGCTGATCAGTTCAAGCGCCAGTTCACTCTTGCCGGACCCGGCTTCGCCGGTGATCAGCACGCCGATCGAGAACACTTCGAGAAACACGCCGTGCAGGGTGGTCTTCGCCGCCAGCATGCGGGCGAGGTGGTATTGCATGTAGGTCAGCAGTTCGTGACCGCGTTTCGGGCTGATCCACAACGGCGTGTTGGTTTCGTCGGCGACTTCGCGCAGATCGGCCGGCACAGGTTGGTCCTTGGTCACGATCAGCGCCACCGGCTGGTAGGCGGCGATCTTGTGGATCACTTCCCAGCGCTGGCGGGAATCCAGCCCGTCGAGAAAATTCAGCTCTTCCGAACCGATGATCTGGATCTTGTTCGGATAGATGACGTTGAGGTAGCCGATCAGCGACGGACGGCGCGCCTGGGCGGCGCCGGGTTCGAGCGCGCGCGACTCTCCGCGCATGCCTGAAATCCAGCGCAGGGCCATGCGTTCGTGGACGCCATCGTAAAGTTGTCGCGCGCTGATCCGGTCCAAGCAAGTCCCTTGTGTCGCATGGCGGGACCACCGGGGCCCCTGCGACGACATGGCCATTGTGCCAGCTTGGACGGATATGCGTCCTGGACAGGGCAACGGCCCGCCGGAATCCGGTGGGCCGTTGCCGCGGGGATTCAGCCGTACTGACGCGCCTCGCGCGCTTCCTGCTGATGCTTGTCGCTGACTTTTTCGCGATGCTTGCGCAGCTGGATCAGCAGCTTGTCGAACACCACGTCGATCGAGGCGTACATGTCGGATCCGGCGCCCTCCGCGTGGAGCGTGGCTCCATTGACGGCCAGCGTGCCTTCGGCGCATTGCTGGAGCTTGTCGACCGTCAGCACGACGGCGAGATTGATCAACTTGTCGTCGAGGCGGGTGAGGCGGTCGATCTTGGCCGTGGCGTGATCGCGCAAGGCCTGGGTTACTTCTATCTGCTGGCCGCTGAGTTGGAATTGCATATGGCGCCTCCTCTGGTGCAGTGCCGCCCTGGGGCGGCGGGGTCGCTGCATCATCGTCGTGCTGGCGACGATGCATCGTCAATCATCCTCTACAGGTATGTGGACGCTTTTGCACAAGCCAAGTTCCGCTGCGAATCCGCTGCAGGGTCAGCTTGCGCGTTGACGTTCGCTGGAACTGGGAATGCGCAGACCTTCACGATACTTTGCCACGGTGCGGCGCGCGACCTGGATGCCCTTGCGCTGCAGCTCCTCGGCGATGGACTGGTCGGACAGCGGCTTGCGTGCATCTTCCGCGTCGATGAGTTTTCGCAGCATCGCCTGGATCGCGGTGGCCGAAGCGCTGCCGCCGTCTTCGGTGGACACGCCACTGGAAAAGAAATATTTCAGCTCGAAGGTTCCGCGCGGCGTGTGCAGATACTTGCGCGTGGTGACGCGGGAGATCGTCGATTCGTGCATGCCGACTTCCTCCGCCACTTCGCGCAGCACCAGTGGATGCATCGCTTCGGGGCCGTAGTCGAGAAACGCGCTTTGCCGGCGCACGATTGCATCGGCGACCTTGAGCAGGGTTTCGGCGCGCGACTCCAGGCTCTTGATCAGCCAGCGCGCTTCCTGCAGCTGGCCGCGCATCCAGCTGGCATCCTCGCCGCGAGCGCGCGCGATCAGCCCGCAGTAGTGCTGGTTGAGTCCGAGCCGCGGCTGCGCGTCCGCGTTGAGGCTGACCCGCCAACGGCTGCCATCGCGCAACGCATAGACGTCCGGCGCGACGTATTCCACCGGTGTGGCATCCAGCGCCGCGCCGGGGCGTGGATCGAGGCTGCGGATCAGCACCGCCGCCGCCGCCACGTCGTCTTCATTGGCATGCAGACGCCGAGCGAGCCGGGCGATGTCGTTGCGCGCGAGCAACTCCAGTTCGGTTTCCACCAGGCGCATCGCCAGTTCGCGTTGCGGCGTGCCGGGAGCGAACTGCTCCAGCTGCACGTGCAGGCAGTCGCGCAGGTCGAGGCTGCCGACGCCCGCCGGGTCGAACCCTTGCAGCTTGCGACGTACCGCATCGATTTCTTCGAGGCTTGCCTTGAGGCTGGCTGGCAGAGCTGCCAGCACCGCCTCCATGCCCTCGATCAGGTAACCCGCGGGATTCAGCGAGTCGATCAGTACCGTGGCGATCAGATGCTGGCGCGAGTTGAACGAGGCCAGGTTGAGCTGCCACAACAGATGCTGCTGCAGGGTTTCCGGCGCGGCGCTCTGCGGTTCGAAATCTTCGTCGCCACGGGAGCCCACGCTGGTGTTGCCGCCCAGGCTGCTGCTGGAAAAATCGATCGGCGATTCCGCCACACCACCGTTGTCGGCCCAGTCGGAGGGATCGTCGCTGCCGCCATCGCTTTCCGCATTGCTCGATGCGCTGCTGCCGGTCACGCCCTGGAATTCGTTTTCGATCTCTTCGCCATCGGCGAGCTCGTCTTCGCTCTCTTCGGCAAATTCAAGCAGCGGATTGCTCTCGGCGATTTGCCGCAGTTCGGCCTCCAGTTCCAGCTGCGACAACTGCAACAGACGGATCGCCTGCTGCAATTGAGGCGTCAGGGTCAGCTGCTGATGAAGGCGAAACTGCAGTGCGGGTTTCATGCCAGCCGGATCGAAGGAACTCGCGGCCATCGTAGCGCGTGCCCGCTGGCGCAGCCATAGGCGTGAAGACCCATGGAAATGGAAACCTCGACAGCTATCTCAGAGCCGGAACTCGCGGCCGAGATAGACCTCGCGCACCTTCTCGTCGGCGAGGATGTGTGCCGGCGTGCCGCGTGAAAGTACTTCGCCCTCGCTCAGGATGTATGCGCGGTCGCAGATGCCCAGGGTCTCGCGCACGTTGTGGTCGGTGATCAGCACGCCGATGCCGCGCTCCTTTAGATGCCGCACGATGCGCTGGATCTCGCCGACCGAAATCGGATCGACACCGGCGAACGGTTCGTCCAGCAGCATGTAACGCGGTCGTGCCGCCAGCGCGCGGGCGATCTCGACCCGTCGGCGCTCTCCACCAGACAGGCTGATGCCTTTTTGCCCAGCGATGTGCGCGATCTTCAATTCGTCGAGCAGGCTTTCCAGTTCGCTCTTGCGCTGCTGTTCGCCGAGCCCATCGCGCAACTCCAGTACCGCCATGATGTTGTCCGACACGCTGAGCCGGCGGAACACCGACGCTTCCTGCGGCAGGTAGCCGATGCCCAGCTTGGCGCGCGCATGCATCGGCAGACCGGTGATGTCGCGCTTGTCCAGCTTGATGCTGCCCGCATCGGCTTCGATCAGGCCGACCACCATGTAGAAGCAGGTGGTCTTGCCGGCACCGTTCGGACCGAGCAGCCCGACCACTTCGCCCTCGCGGATCGAGAACGCGAAGTCGCGCACGACCTTGCGTGCCTTGAAACTCTTCTGCAGACCTTCAGCGGAAAGCATGGATTAGTGTTGTTCCGGCGCAGGCGCGGAGCTGCTCTTGGCTGGTGCAGGCGGCGACGAGGATGCTGGCGCACCCGCGGGCTGCGGCTTGACCTTCGGCAGGAACGTGCCGCTCACCATGCCGTTTCCGGCCGACTCGCCGGTGATCAGGCTGGTGTCGGTGTTGTAGGTCAGCTTGTCGCCATGGAATTCACCGCGGCCTTTCTGGTGTACCACTGCGTTGGTGGTGAGCACCGCGATACCGTTGATGTTGTCGTAATCGAGGGTGATGGCGTCGCCGGTCATCAGATTGTTGTTCTCGTCCAGCTGCTGGATGTGCGCCGGACTGCCGGTCACCACCACACGGGCGATCTGGGTATCGGCGTCCACGTGGATCTTGGCGACGTTGCCGGTGATCAGCAGCGTGCCCTGGGTAATCCGCACATTGCCTGTCAGCGTGCTGATCGTGTTGGGTGCGTTGAACGCCTCGGTCGATTTGGCCGTGTAGTTCATCGGTTGCTCGCGATCGGATTTCTTCGCGGTCGCCGATGTCGACAGCGCCAGCAACGCCGTCAGAACCACCGTACCGGCGATCCTACGATTTGCGCTTGCGCGGCGGGAACGAGCCTTGGCTTTCATCGAGCAACTCCAGGTGGTTGTCATTGAGATTGGCACGCATGCCGATCCCTTTCATTGTACGTTGACCCTGCGTGATCAGCGCAGGTGCGGCCGTTTCCATGCGGTTTTCCTTTGGCCATGCGGTGACGTCCGAGGTCTGCATGTCCACCGCCGGTTCATCCGCATAAGGAACCCGATGCACGTGCACCGGACCCTGCAGCTTCAGCAACAGCCCGGCCTTGTCCGTCCAGCCGTACAGCGATTCGCCCCGCCAGTCGGGAACGCCGGGCTGCTTGGCCGGCATCTGGAAGGTCGGGGAATTGAAATACAGCGATTCGTCGCCCTCGCGTCGTTCGACGTGCGGCGACTGCACGTGGAAGCTGGGTTCACCTTCCAGGTTGTATTCGGTCACTTTGGCGTTGGTCAGCGTGTAGCCCGAGCGCGGCGGCCCGACGAAATCGGTGGCCTTGACTTCGGGTTCGATCCACCACAGCACCAGCTGGGCCGAACCGGCGGCAAGTGCAATCAGGACGATGGCGACCGACAACCGCCGGTCACGTAACCAGCGCCCAGCACTCACTGCCAGCGCTCCCGCTCGGTATCGCTCTTGCCCTGGGCCAGAATAATCAGGTCGCAGGCTTCACGCGCAGCGCCCATGCCTCCGCTCTTATACGTCTGCCAATGCGCCTGCTCGGCCACCCACGGATGTGCATTCGCCACCGCGATCGCCAGCCCGGCCATGCGCATCGGCGGCAGGTCGGGCAGGTCGTCGCCGATGAAGGCCGCCTGTTCCGGCGTCAGCTGGAGTGCGTCGAGAAGTTCAAGCAGACAGGCACGCTTGTCGCCCTGGCCCTGATAGACGTGGCGGATGTCCAGCTCCTCGGCACGCAGCGCCACCGGATGGCTGATCCGCGCTGAAATGATCGCGACCTGCACGCCGTTGGCCTGCAGGCGTTTCAGGCCGAGGCCGTCGTGCACGTGAAAGACCTTTATCTCGTGGCCGTCCTCGGTGAACCACAAACGTCCATCGGTCAGGGTGCCATCCACGTCGAACACGGCCAGCCGGATCTTGGCGGCGCGGGCGAGGATGTCGGCGGAAACGTCGGCCAGGTACATGGATTTCTGAACTCGGGTGAAGAAACGGGTAGCTGCCAATCACACCACGCGGGCACGGAGCAGATCATGAATGTTCAGCGCGCCCACCACGCGCTGTTCATCGTCAACCACCAGCAGCGCGTGGATCTGGTGTTTTTCCATCAGCTGTGCGGCCTCGGCGGCCAGCTTGTCGGCACCGATGGTTTTCGGACCGCGGGTCATCAGCTCGGACACCGTGGCGCCGCGCAGATTGACTGCCTCGTCATCCAGCGCACGTCGCAGGTCGCCATCGGTGAATACGCCGATCAAGTGCTGTCCGGCGTCGACCACCGCGGTCATGCCCAGATGCTTGCGGGTCATCTCGACCAGTGCGGCGGTGATGCTGGCATCGGGTGCAACCTTCGGTACGTCGTCGCCGGCATGCATCACGTCGCTGATGCGCAACAGCAGGCGCCGACCCAGGCTGCCCGCCGGATGCGAGCGGGCAAAGTCGTCCGAGGTGAATCCGCGCGCCTCCAGCAGGGCGATCGCCAGCGCGTCGCCCAGTACCAGCGCGACGGTGGTGCTGGTGGTCGGCGCAAGGCCGAGCGGACACGCCTCGTTGCTGATGCTGCCGTCCAGGTGCACGTCCGCCTGGCTCGCCAGCGAGGAACCCGGCTTGCCGGTGATCACGATCAGCGGGATGCCCTGACGCTTGATCATCGGCAGGATGAACAGCAGTTCGTCGGTTTCGCCGGAATAGGACAGTGCCAGCACCACGTCCTGCGGCAGGATCATGCCGAGGTCGCCATGACTGGCTTCACCCGGGTGCACGAAAAATGCCGGCGTGCCGGTGGAGGCCAGGGTAGCGGCGATCTTGCGCGCCACATGCCCGGACTTGCCCATGCCGCTGACCACCACCCGGCCCTTGCAGGCCAGGATCAGCCGGCAGGCCTCGATGAATTCGGCACCGATGCGCGGCGCCAGCGCATACACCGCATCGGCCTCGGTGGCGATCACCGCACGGGCGCTGTTGACGATGGCATCCGGATTCGGCTCGATCGGTGTGTGCGGGACGACGAGTGCGTTCATGGGGTCTCGAAGGAAGGGTCTGAAGCCGGTAGCGGGTGCAAACGCGAAGGGCAGGCGACGCTACCGTCGTTTATGCGCCAGCGTATTTCCATTACCATGGCATATTCGCATTTTAACGTCATAAGTCCGCACGTTGGCTTCGGCAAGCGTCCGAATCCGCCTCTTCGTTGCCCCAGCCCCGATTGGACTTGCCCCCGATGGACCCAGCCAGCATCCAGGCATTGATCGAAAGTGGCCTGCCCGGCGCGCAGGTCGAGGTCAGCGGTGCCGACGGCGTCCATTTCGAGGCGACCGTGGTCGCCAGCCAGTTCAGCGGCAAGCTTCCGCTGGCGCGGCACCGGCTGGTCTACGCCACGCTGGGCGCGCTGATGGGCGGTGCGATCCACGCGCTGGCGCTGAAGACCCTGACCCCCGAGGAAGTGGCGCGCCATTGATGGTTGCAGCCGCTCAACACCAGAAAACCAAAGGACAACGATGGCCAAGATCCTGATCAGTGGCGGTGTGCCGCTACACGGCGAAGTCGGTATTTCCGGCGCCAAGAACGCGGTGCTGCCGATTCTTGCCGCCTGTTTGCTGGCCGACGAACCGGTGAGCATCGGCAACGTGCCGCATCTGCACGACGTCACCACCTTCATCGAACTGCTGGGGCAGATGGGCGTGCAACTGGTGCTGGACGACCGCATGAAGATGCACGTCGACCCGCGCACCACCAGTACCTGCGTGGCGCCATACGATCTGGTGCGCACGATGCGCGCGTCGATTCTGGTGCTCGGTCCGCTGGTGGCGCGTTTCGGCCAGGCCGAGGTCTCGCTGCCGGGCGGTTGCGCCATCGGCTCGCGTCCGGTGGACCAGCACATCCGCGGACTGCAGGCGCTGGGTGCCGACATCACCGTGGAGAATGGCTACATCAAGGCCAGGGCCAAGCGGCTGAAGGGCGCGAGAATCGTGATGGACATGGTCACCGTGACCGGCACCGAGAACATCATGATGGCTGCCACGCTGGCACAGGGCACCACGGTGATCGAGAACGCGGCGCAGGAACCCGAAGTGGTCGATCTGGCGTACTGCCTGATGGCGATGGGCGCGCAGATCGAAGGCGCCGGCACCTCGACCATGGTGATCCACGGCGTCGAACGCCTGCACGGCGCCGATTACGAAGTGCTGCCGGACCGCATCGAGACCGGCACCTTTCTGGTCGGGGCGGCGATGACCGGCGGCAAGGTGCGTGCGCGGCACGCCCGCGCGGATACCCTGCACGCCGTACTCGCCAAACTGGAGGAATCCGGCGCGCATATTTCCACCGGCGACAACTGGATCGAGCTGGACATGCAGGGTCGCCGGCCGAAGGCGGTCAACATCAGCACGGCGCCTTACCCGGCGTTTCCCACCGACATGCAGGCACAGTTCACCGCGCTCAACTGCGTTGCGGAAGGTACCGGCGTGGTGACCGAAACCGTGTTCGAGAATCGCTTCATGCATGCGCACGAATTGCAGCGGCTCGGTGCGGATATCCGCTTGGAAGGCAATACCGCCGTGGTGCAGGGCGTGCCGCAGATGAGCGGCGCGCCGATCATGGCCACCGACCTGCGTGCCTCGGCCTGCCTGGTGCTGGCCGGACTGGTGGCGAAGGGCGACACCATCGTCGACCGCGTCTACCACATCGATCGCGGCTACGAGAACATCGAGGAAAAGCTCGGTGTGCTCGGCGCGAAGATCCGCCGCCTGCCAAACTGATTCGCATGCAATCGCGCATCCTCAAGTGCGCTATGGCAGTGTCACAAACACGTCATTCGGCGTTGAAGCTCACCAGCTCCATTGTCAGGTCGCCGCCATCGTGCTGCGACAGTTTCACCGGCACCGGATAGCGGGCGGGTGCATACCAGGCACTGAAATCGCGGGCCGCGTCGCTGCGCTCGATCCGCTCTGCGTTGAAACTGCCGGCCGCCACCTTGACGGTTTCCTTGCCGGTCACCTTGAACTGCTGCGTCTCGACACCCTGCTTGACCCCGACCGGCAGCGTGATCTGCTGTTTACCGTCGCGCAGCGCCATGCCGAGCGCCAGCGCCGTGGTGTTGCGCTCGACCATGCCCGGTGTCGCGGCATAGGTATGCGGACCCTTGCCTTCGTCGACCGTGACCTGGTTGCTTTTCCAGTCGGCTTTGAGGTGGCGCTGCTTGTTCTTGCCCATCGCGATCATCTGGTAGTCGTAGCTGATCACTTCGGGCAGGTCGCCTTTCCAGCGGAAGCGCGAGGTTTCCCTGACGCTGGCGCCCATCAGCGCGGCGAGTCCGCCGGTGCCCTTGACGTCCTTGCTGTAGATCCATTCACCGTTGCTGGCAGCGCGCAAGGTGACGGTGGCCTGGCCCATCGGCTGGTCACCCTGCAGCACGTTGTAGGTGGCGGTGAACGCCGCTGGCGTGGTGGCAGATGCGGCCTGCATGGCGAACAGCATGCCGAGGCCGATGGAGGAAGCGAGCAAGGGGCGGATAGTCATTCGCGGAGTGTGCCGCTGGCGGGCTGAACCGTGGATCACTCCGCGGGCTTCAGCTGTCCGTCGATCAGCCTCAGTGGAGAAGTCATGAGCTGACCGTCGAACAGCGGTTGCCGTCCATCCCACTGCAGCAGCTTACCGGCCAGCAGATTCAGCACGGCCGGCAGCAGCCGATGCTCCAGCGGCAGCAGTCGTGCGGCCAGCTGCTGTTCGTCGTCGCCGGGCCGGACCGCCATGCGCGCCTGCGCGATCACCGGTCCGCCATCCAGTTCGGCGGTGACGAAATGCAAGCTGGCGCCGTGTTCGCTGTCGCCGGCTTCCAGCACCCGGCGATGGGTATGCAGTCCGCGGTATTTCGGCAGCAGTGACGGATGAATGTTGATCATGCGGCCGATCCACGGCGCCAGCACCTCGCCATCGATGATGCGCATGAAGCCGGCCAGCACCAGCAACTCGGCGCCGCTGGCGGCGACGCGGGCGAACAGGTCCTGGTCGAACGATCGTCGATCCGGATAACTGCGAGGGTCCAGCGCCAGTGTGGGGATGCCTGCGGCCTCGGCCAGCCTCAATGCGCCCGCCGACGCCTTGTCGCTGCCGACCAGCACGAATTCCACCGGCAACTCGCCGCGTTCGCGCGCAGCCAGCATCGAGGCCAGATTGCTGCCGCGCCCGGAGGCGAGCACAGCGACGCGCGGCGGGGACGTCGTCATCGAAAGCGCTGCGTCCGGGTCAACCGATCCGCACGCGTTCATCGCCCTGGACAGGCACGACTGCGCCGATCACCGAACTGGCCAGGCCATGTGCGGCCAGCAAGACAGCGGCATCGTCCACCGCGGCGCGCGGCAGGATCACGGTGAAGCCGATGCCGCAGTTGAAGGTGCGCCACATTTCCTCGCGTGCCACATTGCCTTCGCGCAGCAGCCAGTCGAACACCGGCGGCAGCACGATGGCGGCGGCGTCCAGCGCGATGCCCAGGCCGTCCGGCACGACGCGGATGATGTTTTCCCTGAGACCGCCGCCGGTGATGTGTGCCATGCCGTGAATCTGCTGCGGCTGTGCGCGCAGCAGGTCCAGCATCGGCTTGACGTAGATGGTGGTCGGCGCCATCAGCGCGTCGCCCAGCTTCACCCCGTCAAGATCGAGATCCAACGGACTGCCGGCCCGCTCCAGAATCCTGCGGATCAGCGAGTAACCGTTCGAATGCGGGCCGGATGAAGCCACGCCGAGAATCACGTCGCCCGCAACAATCGCCGCGCCACTGAGCATCTGCGACTTTTCCACCGCGCCGACGGTGAAACCGGCCAGGTCGTATTCGCCCGGAGGATACATGTCCGGCATCTCGGCGGTCTCGCCACCGATCAGCGCGCAGCCGGCCAGTTCGCAGCCAGTGGCAATGCCGCCGACCACGGCCACGGTGGTCTCCACGTCGAGCTTGCCGGTGGCGAAGTAGTCGAGGAAGAACAGCGGCTCGGCGCCCTGCACCAGCACGTCGTTGACGCACATGCCGACCAGGTCGATGCCGATGGTGTCGTGCCGGCCGAGCATCTGTGCCAGCTTCAGCTTGGTGCCGACGCCGTCGGTACCGGACACCAGCACCGGCTCGC
>JBDTZX010000463.1:0-3362 GCA_040004895.1 Rhodanobacter sp.
GCCTCCGGTCCATGTGCATGAAATCATCTTCCACCCTGCTGCTGGCCATGGCCGTTCTCGCTGGCACGTCCTCGGCGGCGATGGCGCAGACGTCGACGAAAAGTCGTACCTGGACCAACCCGATCGACATCGACTATCGCTACAACTACGAACAAATGAACGAGGGCATTTCGTATCGCACCGGTGCGGATCCGGCGATCGCGCGTTTCGGCGATGCCTACTACATGTTCCAGACGCTCGCCGATGGCTACTGGCGTTCGACCGACCTGCTGCACTGGCTGTTCGTGAAACCCGATCGCTGGCCATTCGATGGCCCGGTGGCACCGGCGACGCTGGTCGCGGACGGCAAGTTGTTCCTGATGCAGGCGGCGATGGAACCCAGGCCGCTGCTGTATTCGACGGATCCCGCTCACGGGAAATGGGAGTTCTGGACGCGCCTGTTGCCGCCCGTTCCCGGTGCCGCATGGCCCGGACACGAGAACGAAATGAAGGCAGGCGACATGCCGCCGGGTCCGTGGGATCCCGGCCTGTTCCAGGATCGCGACAGCAAGACGTATCTGTACTGGGGTTCGTCCAACATCTATCCGCTGTATGGCGCGCAGATCGACCTCAAGCTGCACAGCGATGAAGGCGAAGGCAAGCGACTCGCTTTTCTCGACAAGCCCGAGGCGTTGCTGAGGTTGCATCCCTCCGAACATGGGTGGGAACGCTTCGGCCTCGACCACACCGACGAGGCCACGATGCCGTTCGTCGAAGGCGCCTGGATGAACCGTCACGGCGATCGCTACTACCTGCAGTACGGCGCGCCCGGCACCGAGTACAACGTGTATTCCACCGGCGTCTACGTCGGCGACCATCCGCTCGGTCCGTTCACCTATGCGCCGTACAACCCGGTCGGCTACAAACCCGGCGGTTTCGTCACCGGTGTCGGCCATGGCTCCACCTTCGAAGATACCTACGGCAATCAATGGAACACCGGCACCATGTGGGTTGGTCTGAACTGGCGCTTCGAGCGGCGCATCGACCTGTTCCCCGCCGGCTTCCATCGCGACGGCCAGATGTGGGTCGACACCCGCTTCGGCGATTTCCCCCAGCGCATGCCCGATCATGCCTTGCGCGAGGGCGAGAGCACCTTCACCGGCTGGATGCTGCTGTCGTATCGCAAGCGCGCAAGCGCATCGTCGACGACGCCCGGACATCCGGCATCCGAAACCACCGACGAGAATCCGCGCACGTTCTGGGCCGCTGCGAAAAATGCGCCGGGCGAGACCCTCACGCTGGATCTGGGTGGACTGCGCACGGTTCACGCGGTGCAGGTGAATTTCGCGGATTTCAAGTCAGGTCGCTACGGTGACGCGCCGGACATCTACACCCAATTCCGTCTGCAGGGTTCGGTCGACGGCAGGCAATGGAGCATGCTGGCCGATCTTTCGCGCGAAACGCGTGATCGCGCGAATGCCTATGTCGAACTCGACCAGCCGGCCAGGATCCGCTACGTGCGCTACGTGCACGGCCATGTCGGTGCGCACACGCTGGCGATCTCCGACCTGCGCGTGTTCGGCAACGCCGATGGCCCGCCGCCACCGGCGCCGGTTCTGGTTTCCGCACGCCGCCTTGCCGACACGCGCGATGCGCAGATCGTGTGGCAACCGGTGCCCGGCGCGGTCGGCTACAACGTGCGCTGGGGCCTTTCCGCCGAGCGCCTGCATTTCACCTATCAGCGCTTCGCCGATCAGCCGGACACACTGGAACTGCGCTCGTTGAACAAGGGTGTGAAATACGTCGTGGCGGTCGAAGCGTTCGACGAACGCGGTGTCTCCGCACTCTCGCAGACCATGACGCTCGAGCCCTGAGGGCCGGCAGACTGCGTTGCCACCTGACGCGCGCATGCGTCATGCTCGATCATCCGTGACGGAGACTTGCCGATGTCCGCGCCACCTCCCTTGCCCGTCCGGCGTTCGACCTTCGTCAGCGTGCTCGCCTGGATCTTCATCGGGCTGTCCGGCTTCATGACGCTGATGGGCATCCTGCAGAACATCATGATGCAGCTGGTGTTCGTGCCAACGATGCGACAGCAGCCAGCCATCCAGCCGTCGCCGCCCGGCATGCCACCGCAGGCGCTCTGGGTCTTCGGGCATTTCGAGTGGTTTTTCCGCCTTTTCCTGCTGCTCGCACTGCTCCACCTGGTCGCCGCGGTCGGGCTTCTGCTGCGCCGGCATGCAGGCCGGCTGCTGTTCATCGGCCTGATGATCTTCGACAGCTTCTATCAGCTCGCCGGTGTCGCACTTCAGCGGTGGGTGACCGGTCCGATGTCGCACGCGATGATGAGGGCGCCGGGAATGGTCGGTCCGCCAACGGCCAATGGCGCGCAGGTCACACGGATGATGGATGGAATGATGACCGTGATGCAGATCTTCAGCATGATCATGGCGCTCGGCTTCATCGTGCTGTTCGGCTGGATCATCAAGCGGCTGTGCAGCCCGGCCATCCAGCGCGAGTTTCAGCCGCCGCTCATTTCTTCGACAGGAAGCTCCGCGTGATCACTGTGCACCACTTAAACAACTCGCGTTCGCAGCGCGTCCTGTGGCTGCTGGAAGAGCTCGGCGTTCCCTACGAGATCAAACGCTACCAGCGCGATCCGCAGACCATGCTGGCACCACCGGAATTGCGCGCGGTGCATCCTCTGGGCAAGTCACCGGTGATCACCGATGGCGAACTAACTTTGGCCGAGTCCGGTGCGATCGTCGAATATCTGGCCGATCGCTACGGCAATGGCCGCCTGATCGCCGCGCCCGGCAGCGACGAACGCCTGCGCCAGACCTACTGGCTGCATTACGCCGAAGGCTCGGCGATGCCGCCGCTGTTGCTGAAGCTGGTGTTCCGGCGTGTCGAAACCGCGCCGGCACCGTTCTTCGTGAAGCCGATCGCGAAGGGCATCGCGCACAAGGTGCAACACAGCTTCGTCGATCCGCAGCTGAAGCTGCATCGGGACTATCTGGAACGCGAACTCGGCGAGCACGAATGGTTCGTCGGCGATGCGCTGAGCGTTGCCGACATCCAGCTGAGCTTTCCGCTGGAAGCATTCGCCGCGCGTGGTGGCCTGGATCCGACTTGCCCGCGGCTGACCGGCTTTCTGCAGCGCATCCATGCACGTCCGGCCTACCAGCGCGCATTGCAGCAGGGCGGCGCCTATCAGCTTGGCTGACGACGGAGTTTGATCGTCCGCTGAATGGACCGCGGTCATTCCTCCCGATATTTACGTATCGCTCACGGCTCCGCTGGCAGCCTGTGAGGTCTGAGCCAAGGAGAAGTGCCATGCGCAACCGTGATATCGAGCGTCAGATCCGCGATGCTGGCGAGCG
>JBDTZX010000148.1:0-3362 GCA_040004895.1 Rhodanobacter sp.
GCATCCGGCTGGCGACGACGGATCGCCTCCAGCACTTTCTGGTGATGCGGAAGCGAGTATTTGAAATCCTTGGCGGTACGCGCCGACAACACGAAGAACGTGCCCAGCGCCGTTTCGATCACCGAAAAAAGCGAGGCCATCAATTCATTGTTGGTGGCGTTGAGCACCGCCTCATGAAAGGCAAGATCGGCCACCGCCCAGGCATCGAGATCTTTCGCCGCATCCATCGCCGCATAAGCTGCATCCAGCCGTTCGAGCTGTTCCACGCTGCAGCGCACGGCTGCGGTGGCGGCCGCGGCCGGCTCGATCACCTCGCGCATCTCGACCAGCTTGCGCACGAAATCCTCGGTCGGCATCAGCGCACAGCGCCAGCCCAGCACGTCGGCATCGAGCTGGTGCCAGAACCGCGGATCGCGCACCCGCGTGCCGACCTTGGGACGTGCTTCCACCAGCCCCTTGGCCGACAGCACCTTCATCGCTTCGCGCAATGCGGTGCGGCTCACTTCCATCTGATCAGCGAGCGCTTCCTCGCGCGGCAGCAGTTCGCCGGGGCGCAGCTCGCCGCCCACGATGCGCTGACCCAGTTCATGCACGACATGCCCGTGCAGGTTGCGCGCCGGCGTGGAGCCGAGGGTACGCCAGGTCTTGCCCGACGCGGCCCGCTTTCCTGCGGCCGACCGCCTGGCCAACGCCGAGGCGACTACCGTCTTCACCGCGGGTTCGGAAACTTCCTTGACCGTCTTATTTGTCATATAAGTTGGTTATATCAGATCGTGTTGGCAGCGTCATCATTGATAACGAAAATCTTTGCATGGGTGCCTCGGATAATCTGGAAACGCCGCGTATCACCGACATCCATGCAGCGTGCTTGCAGTCTCCCTTTTTTTGTAGCCGAGGCCCGCTAAAGTTGATACCTTGCACCTCAGACCGACTCCAGACGTGGCGCAGTTCCGGCTTGATCAGGCCTCCGCGCCTGCTGCGACGCGCCATAAAATTCCGCACCGCGACACCGGTTTCGACGTGCCGGGCCCGATTGATCGACGGCCTGAGCGCTTGGCTATTATCCTACAATACTGGCGGATGCTTCCACGCCGTCGTCCGGTGAATCCGACCTCATGCGACAAGATTTGATCAAGCGAGCAAAGTGGATTGGGTACTGTTCTGGACCGATGCGTTGACGGTGCCCGCAACCCACGGCACCCAGCTGCAGCACTGGACCGACAACGGCCTGGCGCCGCAGCAGTGGATACTTCACTGCGTCCGCAAGGACGACGTATCCGTCGGCGTCAGCCCCACCGTTCCAGTCAGAACGGCCACTCATGGGTAGCAAAGAACTGCTGCAAAAGCGCCTGACGCGCCGCGCCATGATCGACCTCGGTGCGTGCATGTGCGTCGATGGTCTGTCGCAACAGTCCGCCGTGCGACTCTTTCACTGCGGGCCATGACGGCAGCCCGTCGCCATTCGGATTTCCGTTCTTGATGAACTGCGCGAAATAGCCTTCCATCAGCCGCGACGTTTCGTGGTCGGCCGGCGTCCACGCATACACCAGGTTGGTGTCGAGATTGCCCAGCGCGTATTCGATCTCAGCGCTGTGCACCGCGCCGGCATCGACCACCGCAGCTGGTGCGGCGTTGCGCTTCAGCGGCCGTGGCTGGTCGAAATAGTAGAAGTACACTGGCGATCCACCCGTGCGTCGATGCAGATCCATCCAGCGCCAGGTGCTGTGCGCGATGAAGCCATCGCCGGACAGTTCCGTGCCCGAACGCTTCACTTCGTCTTCGGTGCGGCCCGGATACAGAGCCAGCGCCTGCTCCGCCCGCTCGCCGAACAGGTGTTGCAGCGTTTTGCGATAACTGGCCGGCGTCGGTGGCTGGTCCTGCAGCAGTCCGCCCCAGTAACCCTCCTGCGAATTCGAACCGAGCAGCAGCGGCACGTGCGCCTGCGCCCCGCGTTCGAACGTGGCAGCCGGAGCTTCGGTCAGGAAATAGCCGTCGATATCCGCATCAAAGCGCGGGCTGTCCCTTTGCCCGGTTGCCTGCAACAACGTGTCGGCAGGCATCGCGCGCAGTGCCGCCAGCGAATCCGCACCGACCTGCTTCATGAAAAGCGCGCCGCCGTCCTGCGCCGATTTCAGCGACTGCGGCGCGATCGGCGCGATCAATGCGCCGCTCTCGCCGATCGCCCCCGCGATCAGACTTTTCGACAGCGACGAGGCCATCAGCGCATTGACTGAAATCGAGCCGGCCGATTCACCGGCGATGGTCACCTTCGCCGGATCACCACCGAAATGGGCGATGTTGGCGCGAACCCAGCGCAGCGCCGCCAGCTGATCGAGCAGCCCGTAGTTGCCCGACGCATGCTGCGGCGATTCCCTGGCCAGCGCCGGCAACGCGAGAAAACCGAACACGCCCAGGCGATAGTTCACCGTGACCGTGACGATGCCTTTCGTCGCGAGACTGGCACCGTCGTAGCGCTTCTCCGATCCATCGCCGCCGACAAAGCCGCCGCCGTAGAAATAGACCAGCACCGGCATTTTCTCTTTCGTTGGCGCTGCCGGGGTCCACACGTTGAGATAGAGGCAATCCTCGCCCACGCCGTTGGAGCGGAACACCATGTCATCGAACAGCGGCAACTGCATGCAGCGCGCTGCGAAATGGCCGGCATCGCGCGTGCCCTTCCATGGCTGCACCGCGTGCGGCGGCTGCCAGCGCAGCGTGCCGATCGGCGGTGCCGCGTAGGGGATGCCCTGGAACTCGCGCAACTTCACCCCGTCGACCCGAGTCACGCTGCCGCGCAACGTGCCCGCATCGAGCCGGATCTGCGACGAAACCACGGGGTCTTGCGCAATGGCCGTGGACAGCGCCGCGAGCATCGCGGCGGCGGCGCAACCACGCGGCATCCACCCACGCCGGCTGAAAGAACGGGACAGGAAAATCATCGTCGCTTGCTCCGTGGTCCATCAGGACAGAAGCGGCAAGGCTACCGCCATCGGTGCCATGATGGCAGTGGCACCGACACTTGCGCATGCGCCGCGGTCGTTGCAAATCGAGCGCGCGGCGCCGCGCACAGTGTCACGAAGGACACACCTCCCGGGAAAGATGGAAAGGCGTCATGGACAGACTTGGGTCAAAAGTGCGGCACGAGTGCGCCGCGCAAACGGCCGTCCGTGCACCAAACCTTGACCCGGATTGTGTCTTTCTGCACGCCTGCCAACGGAGCATGCCATGTCGAACCAGCCGCCCGTCTCACCCCTGCGCTACGAACCTTCGATGGAGCAACCTGCGGCGGATGAAGAAGAAACCATCCACTCCCTGCTGGAGACGTTGCACAAGATCAACGAGACGACCTTCAAGGACGGCGG
>JBDTZX010000389.1:0-3347 GCA_040004895.1 Rhodanobacter sp.
CCTGCTCCAGCACCTTGCGGATGCGATCGCGATCGCGCGGACTGAGCAGGCTGTACGACGAAAAATCGGGAATGCCGAAGGTCAGCGACGACTTGCGGCATTCGACGAATGCCTCGGGCAGGACGCGCGCCGCTTCGGAGCGGGTATTCAGCAGTGCCTCCAGATCGCGGGAGACCTGGTCGCGGTATTCCAGCATCGACATGCCGCGACCGCCATCCTCGGGCAACGGCTTGTCGGTCAGGCGATCAAGTACGGAGCGCATCGGCTGGATCCTGGGTGGCTACATCGATGCGTTGAGCTTGCGATCCCAGCCGGCGTGCTTCTTGCCTTCGGCAGTGCCCTTGCGGCCCTGCGGCTGATAGACGAATTCGATCCGGCTGTAGCTCAGCACCAGTCGCTCGACGGGAATCGGCTCGCCGTCGGCGGTGCCGACATTCCAGCTCGACACCATCACGTCCTGCAACTGGATCTGCAGGTATTCGAGGCCCTCGGCGCCGGACGCCTTGCGGCAGGTCAGGATCGCCTTTGCAATCTTCTGCTGCGTGGTGGAGGCCTTGAGCAACGGCGCGGATGCGCCGTCGATGTATTTGCTGAGGTGCAGGTCACCCACCCGCACGCTGCCGGTGAAACCCGAGCCACCCAGTGCCTCCGCCTTGCGCGACGCGCTGGCGAAAACCGGCAGGTTGCCGCGACCGCCGGAAACCGCATGCGCATCGCGCGAGTCACCGGGTTCGACATCGTTGACACCGAACGACCAGCCCGAGACATCGATCTCGCCGACGTGTTCCTCGTCCTTGGTCTCGCCCTGGATGCCGTCCAGCTTGAGAAAGAAATCGTTGCTCATGAACTACGCTCCGCCAGCCGCTACCAGGACACGAAACGCAGGACGGATGCCCCGGATCAACCGGAGCATCCACGCATTTCCCATCCCGGCTCAGGTGGCCTTGTTGGCGTGACGGTCGTAACTGACGGCGACGGACCCTTCCAGCGAACCATCCGCCTTCTGCGGCTTGTACTCGTAGTTGATCACCGCGTAGTTCAGCGCGATCGCCTCGCTCGGCACCGGGCTGCTGCCGCCGGAAGCGCTGGAGTGGTAGCTGGAGATCAGCACATCGGTGAGCGTCAGCTTCAGGTATTCCTGCTTGTCGCCGCCAGCCTTGCGGCAGACCAGAATCATCGACTTGATGTGCTGGCCAGTGGCTACTGCCTTGAGCAGCTTGGGTGTCGACTTGTCGGCGAATTTGGTGATCGTGATGTCGCTGAAGTCGGCCTTGCCGGCGCCGCCGCCACCACCGGCACCGAATGTGCCCTGGTTGGTCGCGCCCCAGGACCAGGACTGGATCTCCAGTTCGCCCTTGTGCTTGTCATCGGTGGACTCGCCATCGATGCCATCGATTTTCAGAAAGAAGTCGCTCTGTGACATGGGTCAATCCTCGTAGATTCTCAACGCGCCGACTTCGGGAGCTCGGCCACCAGACGCAGCGAGACGCTGAGTTCGTCCAGCTGGTAATGCGGCCGCAGGAAGGCCACTGCCTTGAATGCTCCCGGCTTGCCGGGAATATCCACCACTTCGATCGTTGCTTCGCGCAACGGATATTTCGATTTCATCTCCTGCGACGCATTGTCGTCCAGCAACACGTACTGGGTGATCCAGGTGTTGAGGAAACGCTCGACGCTGGAGCGCGAGGCGAAGCTGCCGACCTTGTCGCGCATCATCGACTTCAGGTAATGCGCGATGCGACTCACCGCGAAGATGTATTGCAGCTGCGACGCCAGTCGCGCATTCGCGTTGGCCGCATCGGTGTTGTATTCCTTTGCCTTCTGCGCCGACTGGGTGGAGAAGAACGCGGCATAGTCGGTGCCCTTGCAATGCACCAGCGGAATCATGCCCAGATCGGCCAGTTCCTTTTCGCGTCGATCGGTGATGGCGATCTCGGTGGGGCACTTCAGCGCCACCTCGCCGTCATCGGTGGCAAAGGTGTGGGTCGGCAGGCCTTCCACCAGGCCACCACCCTCGACACCGCGGATCGCCGCGGTCCAGCCGAACTTGGCGAACGCATCGGTGATCTTGGAGCCCAGCGAATACGCCGCGTTGGTCCACAGGTAACGGCTGTGATCCTTGCCGGAAACGTCTTCGATGAAGTTGAAGCTTTCCACCGGCGTGGTCTCCGGCCCGTACGGCAGGCGCCCCAGCACATGCGGCATCGCCAGGCCGACGTAACGCGAATCCTCGGAGGCGCGGAACGATTTCCACTTGGCGTATTCGACGGTGTCGAAGACCTTGGCCAGATCGCGCGGGCCGGACAGGTCGGTGAAGCTCTCGAAGCCGAACATTTCCGGCGAGGCGGCGGAAAGGAGCGGCGCATGGGCGGCAGCCGCCACGTGCGACATCTCCTCCAGCAGGTACATGTCTTCCGGCTGCCGGCTGAACTCGAAGTCGCCGATCATGGTGGCGAACGGTGCGCCGCCGAAGGTGCCGTACTCTTCTTCGTAGATCTTCTTGAACAGCGTGGACTGATCGAAGTCGGAGGCGTTCTTGAAATCCTTGATCAGATCTTTCTTGGTGCAGTTGAGCACCTTGATCTTCAGCGTGGTGCTGGTCTCGCTGTTCTCGACCAGGTATTTCAGGCCGCGCCAGGAACCTTCCAGCTTCTGGAATTCCGGTGCGTGCATCACTGCCGACAGCTGGTCGGAGAGCAGCTTGTCGATATCCGCGATGCGCGCGTCGAGCGAGGCGATCGCGTCACTGGAGATGCTGATCTGCCCGGCGGTGACCTGATTCACCAGCTCGGAGATCAGGTCACGGGCACGATCGCGCTCGGTATCGGTCTTGGCGATGCGGCTCTGGTTGAGGATGCTGTCGAGCAGACTGCCTTCCGCTTCACTGGCAGTTGCGCCCTTCGCGCCTTCTTGTTGTGTGCTGGCCATGTCTTGTCCCTAGCGTTGCGTATGCGATGGTGGATTCGGCGTGCGATGCGTACGATCCGGGCTTATTCGGTACCGCCGGAGGTACCCACTTCCTTGGTCAGCCGGGTGATCTGATCGGTGTTCTGCAGGACCTCGTTGAGCAGTTCCTCGAACTTGTCGTTGCCGGCCATCTTGTTGCGCAGGTCCGCGAGCTTCTGGCGCGCTTCCAGCAATTTGCGCAGCGGCTCCACCTGGTTCGCGACGTTCTCCGGGCTGAAGTCCTCGAGGCTGCGGAAGTTGAGCTCCACGCCCACCTTCGAGCCGTCGCCCTTGAGCCGGTTCTCCACCTGCATCTGCACGCGCGGCTTCATGCCCTTGAGCACGTCGTCGAAATTGTCCTTGTCGACATTGACGAACTTTCGCTCTTTCATCTTCGCCAG